>DASRSQ010000455.1:0-8165 GCA_035656475.1 Gemmataceae bacterium
TTCACGGCTCGGCAGGAGCCTCGCCCTCCCGGTCCATGCAGTTGCCAAAAATAATGAAGATCAGTGTTCGATTAGTGTTCCGTTTGCATTTCTGATCAGATTCCGATCATCCACGTGTTTCCCCTCCAACCAACTCTCCGCGTTCTCAGCGTTCTCCGCGGTGAATTCAAGTCGCATCGCCAGATTGCCGATTTTGATTAAACACTGCCTCCGGCGCGCAGATTGCCTACCTTGCCCTGACCGGTTGGCCTTGTGATCGATGGGGCGATTTTTTATAAATAGTCGGCCCACGTATGCATCGTCGCGTGGAGACGCGGCGACACCACCAGAGCCTCCACGGAAGGAGAACCCGATGTCGCAGCCTTCGCAACGTCGTAGCACCGCGCATGCCACCAGTTCTCGCATCGGGCCCCGCAATTTGCAAGGGCCTCACCTGCGCATCCTCGCCGAGCACTCGGAAGCCGAGGTCCAGAAGCGCGTTCAAGACTTGCTGGTCAAAATCCAAAACCACACCGCCACCGTCGGCATCGTCGGCATGGGCTATGTCGGCCTGCCGTTCGCCGTCGAGAAGGGCAAGGTCGGCTTCAAGGTGGTCGGCATCGACCAGAACCCCGCTCGCGCCGCCACCATCAACCGCGGCGAAAACTACATTCCCGATGTCAAGGACGACGAGCTGCGCGAACTCGTGCAGAAGGGCCTCTTGCGGGCGGTCTGCGATTTCCACGAAGTGCCGCAGATGGACGTCATCGTCATTTGCGTGCCGACGCCGTTGACCAAGAATCTCAATCCGGACCTGCAGTTCGTCGAAACCGTGACGCGCGAGCTGGCGAAGTATCTGCGGCCCGGCCAGCTCATCAGCCTCGAATCGACCACCTACCCCGGCACGACCGAAGAAGTCATGCTGCCGATCCTCGAGGCGACCGGCCTCAAGTGCGAAGTCGATTTCTTCCTGTCGCATTCGCCGGAGCGCGTCGATCCGGGCAACGCTCGCTACACCACCAAAAACACGTCGAAGGTCGTCGGCGGCATCGGGCCGAACTCGCAGACGGTCGCCGTCTCGTTCTACTCGCAGACGATCGAGCGCGTCGTGCCGGTCTCGAGCGCCAATGCGGCGGAGATGGTCAAGGTTTTTGAGAACACGTTCCGTGCCGTCAACATCGCGCTCGTCAACGAGCTGGCCCTGCTCTGCGACAAGATGAATCTCAATGTCTGGGAAGTGCTCGACGCGGCGTTCACCAAGCCCTTCGGTATCATGCCGTTCTATCCCGGCCCCGGCGTCGGCGGGCACTGCATTCCGCTCGATCCGCATTACCTCGAGTGGAAGGCGCGCGAGTACAACTTCAACACGCGCTTCATCGCCCTGGCCGGCGAGATCAATCGCCGCATGCCGGAGTTCGTGCGTGACAAGACGCATCGCGTCCTGAACATGCTGGGTGTGTCGCCGTCGCGTTCGAAGATCCTGATCCTGGGCGTATCGTACAAGCGCGACCTCGGCGACTGGCGCGAATCGCCGTCGCTGGAAGTGATCAAGCTGTTGCAGGAGGACGGCGCCGAGGTGGTGTACCACGATCCCTATGTGCCGAGCTTCAACGAGCACGGCCTGATCATGGAAAACATGCCGCTGACGGACGAATTGCTCGAAAGTTGCAACCTGGCGATCATCACGACCGATCACCAGTGCGTGAACTACGATCACGTCGTCGAAAAGGTGCCGCACGTGCTCGACACGCGCAACGCATCGAAGCGTCTGACGCGCAACCATGACAAGGTGACGCTGCTGTAGGCGACTGGAGCCTATTCACGTGATTGCCGTCAAACGCATTGAGCTGGCGATGCTGTTTGCCGGCAATCTTTGTTTCCTGGCAATCGTGCCAGCGTCGGCTGTCAAGTCCTGACTGACGGAACGCGCGACCGTTTGTTGCACGTTATACGTCGTACGATGCTCGAATCGGAAACAGGTGGATTGAATTGACCACATTGCCGATAAGGATATAGTGGTAATGGGTCAGATTTCGCGCGGTGCATTTTGAACATGGCTCGAGGCTGGTTACGTCTGGTCGCCTGCGTGAGCTTGTGTGTTTACCTTCTGGCGAACACGCATACCGCATTCGCGTTGGACCTATGCATCAAGGCCGACAGCGAAGTGTCTGCGCACCATGACGAGCACCCCGCCAAGCCGTCCAAATGCAAGCACTGCAGAAAGGCAGAGACCAATCAGCCGGAGTGCCCCGCTCCATCACAATCCTCCGATGAGTCGAAGGTGCCTTGCTGCCCGAATGAGCATCACGATGGAGACCAATGTCCGTGTCCTGGCGGCTGTGCGATGTGCAGCGTCGCCAAGGCGCCGCTCGTGATGTCGAACGAGATTCTGGTTCACGATGGCGTTTGCACGGGCGAATGCCAGAGTGAAGAAGCTTTCGACTATGTTTCGCCGACCCAGCGCGGGTTGATCCGTCCGCCTCGTGCCTGATTCAATTCACCTCCGCCGTTCGCGCGGCGCGTTTCAGCCCGACGCCAATCCATAATCGCTTGACACCCGCGCCACCGCATGATCGGTTGGCCGCGTGTTGCCTTCGACCATGCATTTGCAGCATTGAGCGATTGCGCACGTCCCAGCGCCCCGTGGGAGAACATCATGAACAAGCAGAACACCAGCGTCATGGCGTCGGCCGAGAAACGAACTTCGTTCATCGGCTGGTTCGGCCAGGCATTGCCGACCTTTGCCGTGTTGACCCTTCTCGCCGCGCTGGCGTTTGTCGGCCATCATTCGGGCTGGAGTATGCCGAAGTTCGGCGCGCTATTCGGCAAAGCATCGGACCAGAAGGATGACTGGTGCGATGAGCATGGCGTGCCGGAATCGATTTGCGTCGAGTGCAACGAATCGCTGATGCCGAAGCCGAAATCGACGTGGTGCCGGGCCCATGGCGTACACAACTGCCTGTTTGAGCATCCCGAATTTGCCCAGGTGAAGACAGCTCCTGTCTTCAGCCAGGGGGACCTCGATTCCGCGAGGCGGGCGCTCGACTTGAAGGAACGCAAGGAGAATACAGCCGGTTGCAAGACGCATCTGCGACGTGTCCAGCTTGCGTCCGACGAGGTGGTCAAGAAGATGGGCCTCAAGTTCGCCGTCGCCTGGCCAGATTCGGTGGTGGAGACGGTCTCCGTGAGTGGCGAGATCATGCATGAACAGCCGCGCGTCGCGCCGGTGTCGTCCACGGTGTCCGGCCGGGTTTGGCATGTCACCGCCAAGGGCGTGCTTGGCAAGAAGGTGAAGCGCGGCGACGTGCTCGCGATCCTGGATTCCGCGGAAGTGGGCAAGGCGAAGGCGGAGCTCTTGCAGGCGCATGCCCAGATGAACACGCGGAAGGCCACGTACGACGGCCTCCAGCAACTTGGCACCGCCATCATTCCGAAAGCGCGCCTGCTCGAAGGCGAGCTTGCGTATCGCGAGGCGGCCATCCGCTTTGCCGGCGCTCAGCAGTCGCTGATCAACATGGGTTTGCCGATCCGGATCGACCCGGACAAGAACCTCAGCACCGAGGATTTGACCACGCTCGTCCACTTCTTCGGTATCCCGCCCGAAATCACCGCCAAGCTCGATGCCAGGACGACGACCGCGAACCTGATCTCCGTGCTGGCGCCGCGCGATGGCGTCGTGTCGGCGGTCAAGGCCAGCTCGGGCGAGATGATCGAAGCGGGCCGGCCGATGTTTGTCGTCACCGATACGAGCCGGATGTGGCTGGTCCTCAAGGTGCGGAGCGAGGATGTGCCGTATCTGCGCATCCGCAACGAGGAGACGGGGATGCCTGGCCAGCGCGTCAAGTTTCGGCCCGACGGCGCCAATCGCGATTTCTTCGGCGAGCTGACCTGGAAGAGCACCGATGTCGACGAGAAGACGCGCACCGTGCAGTTCCGGGCCGAGCTGCCCAACCCCGATGGCATGCTGCTAGCGTACGCCTACGGCAAAGGCGAAGTCTATCTGCGCGGCCGAGATGCCCGGGACAAGATGTCGGACATCGAGAAACGCTTCGGCGTCAACCAGGAGGAATCCGCGATCCTCATCCCGACCGAGGCGATTCACTGGGAGGGGGATTGCCACATCGTCTTCGTGCGCGACAAAAACTTCGCCGAGCCCGATGGTAAGAAGGTCTACCACGTTCGCTCGGTTCGGCCAGGCGTCACCAATGGCTCGAACACGGAGATCATCGCCGGGCTGGCCAAGGGGGAAATCGTCGAAACCAAAAACAGCGCGACGCTTCGCGCGGAGTTGCTTCGGAACAATTTGGGGGCCGGCTGAGCTTGCGGCCATTAACAGCCCGGTCGGGCTGATCGCAAGAATAAATGCAAGCGGAGAGTTTTCGTGCTGAATTGGATCATTGACTTCTCATTGAGATACCGCGTGCTCGTGTTGCTTGTGACGGCGGTATTTGCCGTCGTCGGAGCGATCTCGCTGCGCTACCTTGACATCGACGCCTTTCCTGACACCACGCCCGTGCAGGTGCAGATCAACACGATTGCCCCCGCACTTGGTCCCGAGGAAATCGAACAGCAAATCACCTTCCCCATCGAACAGGTCATCAGCGGCTTGCCGCGCCTGGAGCAGCTTCGTTCCGTCTCCAAGTTCGGCCTGTCGCAGGTGGTGGTCACGTTCCAGGACGGCACCGACATTTACTTCGCCCGGCAACTCATCAACGAACGACTTACCACCGTCGAGCTGCCCGGCGGAATCGAGCGACCGAAGATGGGCCCGGTGGCGACAGGGCTGGGAGAAGTGTTCCACTACGTCGTCACGTGCAAGGGCACCGATGTGACCGATATGCGCACGATCCATGACTGGATCATCAAGCCGAAGCTGCGCACCGTCAAGGGGACCGCCGAGGTCAATTCCTGGGGCGGCTTTGAAAAGCAGTACCAGATCCGCATCGATCCGGAACGGCTGGATCGCCACAAGGTGACCTTCGACGCGGTCATCGAAGCGGTCCAGAAGAACAATCGCAATGTCGGCGGCGGCAACATCCGCGTGAAGAGCCAGATGGCTCTCGTGCATGGCGTCGCCCGCAACGTGTCGATCGACCAGATCAAGGACATCGTCATCACCGCCCAGGACAATGTGCCGATCAAGGTGAGCGACGTCGCCGAGGTGCAGGTCGGCCACGAGATTCGCCGCGGCGCCGTCACCGCCGACGGCAAGGGGGAAGTCGTCCTCGGCCTGGGCTTCATGTTGATGGGCGAAAACAGCCATCAGGTCACCTGGGCGATGAAGAACAAGCTGGAGGAAATCAAGGCCACACTCCCTCCCAACGTCAAGGTCGAACCGGTCTACGACCGCACCGAGCTCGTGGGGTTTGTCATCGATACGGTCAAGCGGAACCTGTTCGAGGCGGGCATCCTGGTCGTCGCCGTCCTTTTCTTGTTCCTCGGCAACCTGCGGGCGGCGAGCATTGTCGCCCTGGCAATCCCGCTGTCGATGCTGTTCGCGTTCTCGGGCATGCTGCGGTTCGGCATCGCGGCCAGCCTGCTCAGTCTCGGGGCGCTCGACTTCGGCATGATCGTGGATAGCTCGGTGGTCATGATCGAGAACTGCGTGCGTCACATCGCCCATGGCGATCTGAAACAGAAGAGCAAGCTGGAAATGATTCGCGACGCCGCCGTCGAGGTTCGCAAGCCGACGCTATTCGGCGAGCTCATCATCATGATCGTCTATCTGCCGATCCTGACGCTGGAAGGACTCGAAGGGAAGATGTTCCGGCCGATGGCGCTGACGGTGATCTGCGCCCTGGCCGGCTCGATGCTATTCTCGATGACGCTGATGCCGGTGCTGGCGAGTTATTTTCTTCCGTCGAAGATCGAGGAACGCGAGCCGCTGTTCATGCGAATTGCCCATGCGATCCACTATCCGATTCTTCGTTTTTCGATGAACCACAAGGGGCCGGTCATCATCGGCGCGCTGGTGATTCTGGTTATCGCCTTCGGCTTCATCGCGCCGAACCTGGGCTCGGAATTCGTGCCGACGCTGTCGGAAGGCGCGATTGCGGTCAACGTCGTGCGCCTGGCGGACACGCCGATTGAGCAATCGGTCGAAGAGAATACGAAACTCGAGCAGGTGATCCTGGCGGCGTTTCCCGACGAGGTGAATCACGTCTGGAGCCGCATTGGCTCGGCGGAGATCGCCACGGATCCGATGGGGGTCGAGCTGACGGACCTGTTCATCAGCCTCAAGCCGCGCGACAAGTGGACGAAGGCGAAAACGCAGGACGAGCTGACGGACCTGATCCAGAAGGAGATGCGTTCCTTCTCGGGGCCGCGCTTCGCCTTCTCGCAACCGATCAAGTTGCGACTCGATGAGATGATCACCGGCGTCCGCGCCGACCTTGCCATCAAGCTGTATGGCGACGACATCAAGACGCTGCAGAAAACCGCGGGCGAGATCGAAACGGTGCTGAAATCAATCGACGGCAACGCCGACGTGGCGGTCGAGCCGTTGACCGGCTTGCCGATCTTGCAGATCAAGGTGAAGCAGGACGAGCTGGCGCGCCACGGCGTGCCGGCCAATGTCGTCATGGAACTGGTCGAGTCGCTGGGCAGTATGCGCCTGAGCGAAATCGTCGAGGGTCAGTTCCGGTTCCCGCTCGTCATCCGATTGCCGGAGATGTACCGCGGCACGGTGTCGAATTCCGACGAGGCCAAGAAGCTGATCGAGGAGTTGCCGATCGTGACTGCCAAGGGGGAACGGCTGCCGCTGGTACGTCTGGCGTCGGTCGAGGTGCTCCAGGACACGCCGTCCACGATCACGCGCGAATGGGGGCAGCGGCGCATCTCGGTCACCTGCAATGTGCGCGGCCGCGATCTGGGCAGCTTTGTCCGGGAAGCCGAGCGCAAGCTGCGTGATACGGTGTCGATGCCGTCGCCGCGCTATCACATGGAACTGGGGGGCCAGTGGGAGCACCTGATCAGTGCCCGGAATCGCTTGCTCATTGTCGTTCCGGTGGCACTCTTGCTCATTTGCGGACTGCTCTATCTGACGTATGGCAATTTCATCGACATGATTCGCGTCTTCACTGGTGTTCCCTTCGGGGCCGTTGGCGGTATCTTTGCTCTGTGGATTCGCGACATGCCGTTCTCGATCTCGGCGGCCATCGGCTTCATCGCCATGTCCGGGGTCGCCGTCCTCGACGACATGATCCTGGTGTCGTACATTCGCCAGCTTCGCCGCCAGGGGCTGTCGCTCGATGATGCCGTGCAGCAGGCGGCGGTGACGCGGCTGCGGCCGGTGCTGATGACGACGCTGGTCGCGAGCCTGGGATTCGTGCCGATGGCGTTCAGCACGGGCATGGGGGCCGAGGTGCAGCGGCCGCTGGCGACCGTGGTGATCGGCGGCGTCCTGAGCGCGATGGTGATGTCGCTGTTCGTGGTTCGCGTGCTGTACCTGGTGTTCAAATCGCCCGCTGATGTAGAGAAGCAGACAGAGGCCGTCGCTGCGTCGGATGCGCAGCAGACGAAGGAGGCTGAAACGACTTTATCTCATGAATAGGCATCATGCCTGGAAGGAGCACTCATGTTCGCACGATGGTTTGGCGGTTTCACGATCTTGGCTGTCATGGTGCTGGCGCTTTCAAGCGTTGGCTGCAATCAGCAGCCAAGCAAGCCCGCTGAAAAGAAGCAGGCCAAGGCCGACGACAAGAAAAAAGAGGACTCCAAACATGACGACTGGTGGTGCCAGGAGCATGGCGTCCCCGAAGAGATGTGCAGCCTGTGCAGCGCGGAAGCCGCCGCGAAGCTGAAGAAGGAAGGGGACTGGTGCAAGGAGCACGATCGGGCCAAGTCGCAATGCTTCAAGTGCGATCCGAGCAAATACGAGAAGTTCGAGCAGATGTACATGGCGAAGTACAACGGCAAGAAGCCGCAGCGTCCGCCGCAGGAAGAATTCACGAAGTAGCTCCGAGTTAGGCCCTGCATGGACGTTTCATGGACACAGGAGAAAGTCCAATGCGATCCGTCATCACCGGTCTCTTCGCAGCAACGACCTGGGCGATGGTATTGCCATCCCTGGCGCACGCCCAGGTATCGCTGGCCGACGACCTGTTGCTCCTGACAAAAGCCAAGCAGGACCAAAACAAGGCAAGGATCTATGAGCACCTGGCGTCGCCGGGCATGGGGGAAAGTCC
>DASRSQ010000456.1:0-4777 GCA_035656475.1 Gemmataceae bacterium
CCACGATCCTGCCAACGCCGTCGCCAACCTCGACGTGCATCCCGAGCTCGAGGCGACGCTATTCACGCATGAGGACACCGGCGGCAAGATCGACATCGACAACGGCGGCCTCACCAATCCGACCAACCTCGACATCGACGCCAAAGGCCGAATCTGGGTCTGCGATGTCATGAACTATCGAGGCAACAACGGCAAGCGCCCCAAGGGGGATCGCATCCTCATCTTCGAGGACACCAAGGGGACCGGAAAAGCGGACAAGATGACCGTCTTCTACCAGGGCCGCGATATCGATTCCGCCATGGGCATCTGCGTGCTCGGCAACAAGGTCATCGTCTCCGCGTCGCCGAATGTCTTCGTTTTCACGAAGGACGACAACGACAAGATCATCAAGAAGGAAGTCCTCTTCACCAAGACCGGCATTCCGCAGCACGATCACTCCGCTCACTCGTTCGTCTTCGGCCCTGATGGCCGGCTCTACTGGAACTTCGGCAACACCGGCGGAGCCGTGCATGACAAGAACGGCAAGCCGGTCGTCGATCTCGCCGGCAACGTCGTCAACAACTCGGGCAAGCCGTATCGCCAGGGCATGGTCTTCCGCTGCGACATGGACGGCGGAAACTTCGAGGTCCTCGGCCACAACTTCCGCAACAACTACGAGGTCTGCGTCGATTCCTTCGGCACCCTCTGGCAATCCGACAACGACGACGACGGCAATCGCGGCGTCCGCATCAACTACGTCATGGAATACGGCAACTTCGGCTACGTCGACGAAATGACCGGCGCCGGCTGGCAGACCAAACGCACCAACATGGAAACCGAAATCCCGCTGCGCCACTGGCACCTCAACGATCCCGGCGTCGTGCCGAACCTGCTGCAGACCGGCCAGGGATCGCCGACCGGCATCTGCCTGTACGAGGGGACGCTGTTGCCGAAGGTGTTCCAGAATCAAATCATCCACTGCGACGCCGGCCCGAGCATCGTGCGCAGCTATCCGGTGGTGCCGGACGGCGCGGGTTACAAGGTGACCAAGACGGTCAACGTGCTCGACGGCTCGAAGAAGAACAACTGGTTCCGCCCGGCGGATGTCTGCGTCGCGCCGGACGGCTCGATCTTCGTCACCGACTGGTACGACCCCGGCGTCGGCGGCCACGCCCAGCGCGACAGCAATCGCGGCCGCATCTTCCGCGTCGCCCCGAAGGGGAGCAAGTACAGCGTGCCGAAGGCGAAGTTCGACACGATCGAGGACAACATCGAGTCGCTCAAGAGCCCCAACGGGGCCACGCGGTATATTGCGTGGACCAATTTGAAAAAGGAGGGCGCGAAGGCGGAGAAGGCGCTGCTCAAATTGTTCAACGAATCGAAGGTGCCGCATGAACGGGCAAGAGCGTTATGGCTATTGGGACAACGTGACAAGCAAGAATTTGCCCGGCTGGCGCTCAAAGATAGTGATCCCAATATTCGCATCGTCGGCCTTCGCTTTACTCGGCAGCACGGTCTCGGCATCCTTCTTGCCGTGGAGGCGCTTAGCAATGATCCCGAGCCTGCAGTGCGGCGTGAATGCGCCATAGCATTGCGCCGTTTTTCCGCCCCGTCCTCGGCGGCCCTTTGGGCGCGCCTGGCTTCTGCCTACGATGGCAAGGATCGATGGTACCTGGAGGCGCTCGGGATTAGCGCCGACAAGAGTTGGAATCGGAGTCTCGACGCTTACATGCAAGGGGGGCCGACTCGCTCGCATTTGTCGAAGCCCACTCGCGACATCGTCTGGCGATCCCGCGCCGACAACACGCCAACGCTGCTTACGACCGCGATCCAAATGCCACAGGTTCCGACCGACGAATTGCCCCGCCTCTTCCGCGCCTTCGATTTCCAGAAGGACAGCGACATCAAGACCGAAGCCCTCGTCAAGCTCGCCTTCAGCACCGATCCCGACCCGAAACGGCAAAGCTTCATCACCAGCGAAGCAATTAGCCGACTCAAGAACTTCGACGTCAGCAAGAACCCCAAGTACGCGGCCGCGCTCGACAAGGTGCTCGAAGGCAAAAATGAGACGCCGATGTACGTCGAACTCGTCGGCAAGTTCAACGTCGTCAAGCGCTATCCCTCGCTGCTTGCGATCGCCCAGAATCAGCCCGACAAGCAGCTCGGCATCGATGCGATGAAGCTGCTGCTGGAGCGCGACGCCAAGCTGGCGTTGCCGGGCTTGCAGCACAAGCAGATCAACGCAGCGATTGCGACGGTGCAGGCGATGGGCAATGCCGGCCATCCGAACGCGAATCCGCTGCTGTTGCCGATCGTGCTCGATGCGAAGGCGGATCTCGAATTGCGCCGCCAGGCGACGCGCGCCCTCGGCAAGACCACGCCCGGCGCCCAGGAACTGATCAAGCTCGCGCAGGCCAAGAAGCTCGCCAAGGAACTCGAGATCGCGGCCGGCAGTGTGCTGCTGACGTCGAGCGCGAAGGACATTCGCGCCCAGGCCCAGAAGCTTTTCCCGCAGCCAACGACGAAGGACAATCGCCCGCTGCCCGCGATCAGCGAGTTGGTCAAGATGAAAGGCAACGTCGCCAACGGTGCCACCATCTTCGTCAAGCAAGGCACCTGCGCGAAGTGCCATCAGATCAACGGCGAAGGCAAGAACGTCGGCCCCGACCTGTCCGAGATCGGCAAGAAGCTGGCCCGCGAAGCGATCCTCGAGGCAATCCTCTATCCCAGCGCGTCGATCGCTCACAATTACGAAACCTACGTCGTCGAGACCAAGCAAGGCAACACGACGAGCGGCCTGCTGGTCAGCAAGTCGGACCAGGAAATCGTCCTCAAGGACGCGGAGTCGATCGTGCGCACGTTCAAGGTCGCCGAGGTCGATACGCTGACGCGCTCGCCGATCTCGCTGATGCCGGCCGACCTGCACCAGGCGATGACGACGCAAGAACTGACGGACGTCGTCGAGTATCTGCTAACCCTGCGTGAGGCGCGGAAGAAGCGGTAGAGTAAATCCCCGGCCTGGCCTTACAATAAGAGCATGGCCTTCACGCAAGAGTACGCGGACCAGGAGCCGAGCCGGGCGGAGATCGATGCCCTTGCGGGGCCGGTCGTGGTGGAGTTTGGCGCGCCGTGGTGTCCCCATTGCATCGCGGTGCAGTCCGCGCTCGAAGTGTTGATGCAAGAGTTCCCCGTTCATCACATCAAGATTTACGACGGCAAGGGGCTCCCGCTTGGCCGATCTTTTCGCGTGAAGCTCTGGCCATCGCTGGTGTTCCTGCGCGATGGCAACGTCTTGCGGCAGCTGGCACGGCCAGGGCGTGACCAGATGCGCGAGGCGTTCGAGGCGCTCGCAGCCGAGGAAGCGCGCTAGCATCAAAGCCAGGCAATAAACACCGACGTGCCACATGTTGCCTTCACGCATCATCGCATCGGCAAACATGCCGTTCGCTGACCAGGCGCGGCTCTTGCCGTCCGAGGTGTACGATGCCGGGCTTCGCGACGGCGACACCTGCGGGGCGTTGGCCGACCTCTACCTAAGAATTGATCCACGCCGGAGCCGCGAGTTGGCGATGATAGCGCTGGCGGCGCGCTCATCTTGCTGGCTGCTTTGGATATGAAGGAACAGGATTATAGCACTCTTACAGCAGGCCGCGTAACTCTTCCTTGGTCAACTCTTTGAGCAATACGCCCGCGACGAACCAGCCATGCCCCTCTGCCCGCGATACACGCACGACACGCACTTTCCTGGTTTCTTGGGCATCCCCGTTGCGGCTCGTTAGCACCACTGTCAGCAAGCTGCCCGTTTCGAAACGGCGCGGCAAGAGCAGACCGATGCCGCTCGTCGACAGGTCGCTCACCTGCGCCTGATAACTCGTCTGCGATTCGGTTTCATCCTCGTGTACGGAAACATTGATCGTACAAGACGTCGGCAAGGCACAGTCGTAACGCCGGGCCCGGCGCCGTTCCTTCGCGGGACGCTGGGTCCGGCCACCGGTCTTCCAACCCTTGTTCCCGTTGAGAGCGTTTGCATCCCCCTTGAGGGCGGCGATGAATTCCGGACACGAAGCGAATCGCCGGTCCGGATCCACGTGTATCGCACGCCGAATTGCCCATTCCACATGTTCGCTCAGGTTGGGCACCAGCTTTCGCGGCGGCGTCAGATCATTGTTCAACTTCTTCGTCATGATCTCGGCCAGGTTGTCTCCCGCGAATGGCAACTCCCCTGTCAACGCCATGTAGAGCGTCGCCCCCAGCGAGTAAATGTCGCAACGAATGGTCGCATTCTTCGCATCGCCGAATTGTTCCATGGCAATGAAGTTGGGAGTGCCGAGACCGCGGTCTGGACGCGTCAGCTCCAGGTCTTCTTCCTGGTCCTTGCTCAGGCCGAGATCCGTCAGCTTCGCCTGGCCGGCCTTCGTCACCAGGATGTTGTCGGGTTTGATGTCACGGTGGAGAATGCCGTGCTTGTGGGCCTCGTGCAGCCCCTCGGCCACCTGAATGATGATGTCGATGGCCTCCGCTTCCGGAAGGCGGCCCTGGCGTTCGATCCGCGTCCACAGGTCTTCTCCGTCCACGAATTCCATGACATAGTACGGGACTTTGCCGTCCCAGCCGAATTCCAATGCCTGCACGATATGAGGATGGCTGAGCTTGCTCGCCAGCCGGAATTCCTGTTCGAAGCGGTTCAGGAGCACCTTGTCGCGCACCAGATTGCTGGACAAAACCTTGACGGCCACCGTGGTTTTCGTGCCCGCGTAGAAGCCCTTGTAAACCTTGTTCATGGAACTTTCGCCGATCT
>DASRSQ010000457.1:0-7823 GCA_035656475.1 Gemmataceae bacterium
CGTGCCGCGTATCGTGGTGTTCATGAACAAGATCGACACCGTCGACGACCCCGAGCTCCTCGACCTCGTCGAGCTCGAACTTCGCGAACTCCTCACGAAGTACGAGTTCCCAGGCGATGAGATCCCGATCGTGCGTGGCTCGTCGAAGCCCTGCCTCGACAGCCAGGGCAAGGATGACGCGGCCGGCAAATGCATCGACGACCTCATGAACGCGCTCGACACCTACATTCCCGAACCGAAGCGTGAAGAGGACAAGCCGTTCCTCATGAGCGTCGAAGACGTGTTCTCGATCGAAGGTCGCGGTACCGTCGCGACCGGCCGTATCGAACGCGGCCAGTGCAAGGTCGGCGACGAAGTCGAGATCATCGGCCTCATGAAGGCGCCGAAGAAGACGACCATCACTGGCGTCGAAATGTTCAACAAGACGCTCGAAAAGGGTATCGCGGGCGACAACGTCGGCGTGCTCGTTCGCGGTCTGAAGCGTGAAGAAATCGAACGCGGCCAGGTTCTCGCCAAGCCGGGCTCGATCACGCCCCACACCAAGTTCGAGGCCAACGTCTACGTGCTGTCGAAGGAAGAAGGCGGCCGGCACACCCCGTTCTTCGCGGGCTACCGTCCCCAATTCTACTTCCGTACCACCGACGTCACCGGCTCGATCACGACCCTGACCGGCGCCGATGGCAACAAGGCCGAAATGTGCATGCCCGGCGACAACATCAAGGTCAGCGTCGAGTTGCTGCCGGATAGCCCCATCGCCATGGACGACGGTCTCCGCTTCGCTATCCGCGAAGGCGGTCGCACCGTGGGCTCGGGCGTCGTCACCAAGATCACTGCGTAATTGTTTCTCCCCAGGCCCCGCCATGAGCACAGCGATTGGCGGGGGTGCTTCTTTTTGATACAGGGAACAGGCACTGTCATGCGTGAATACGTCTGGCTCGAATGCACGGTGTGCAGCGCAAAGAATTACCGCACGCAAAAGGAAACCCGCGGCGCGGATCGGCTCGAACTGAAGAAGTTCTGCCGCAAGGAACGCAAGCACACGCCGCACAAGGAATCGCGTAAGAAATAGGGATTAGGGGGGAGGGATCAGAGGCCAGGGAAACAAGAGGCAAAAGCGATTTTTGCCGAAATTGATGTCCCCTACCCCTGACCGCTAGCCCCTGCCCCCCTAATGAAGGGGTGTAGCTCAATTGGCAGAGCAGCCGTCTCCAAAGCGGCAGGTTGAGCGTTCGACTCGCTCCGCCCCTGCTCTCATCCGTTGCTGAACGTTGGGTTCCATAGAAGCCGCAAGGTAAGGAATGTCCATGTCGGTCGCAGAAAACACGGTAACGCAGCCGCCGGTGACGCAGGCGCCGCAACAGGAATTGGCGGTGGGCAGCTTCGTTGGTGCTGCCGGGCTATTGTTCAGCTTTTTCTTCATCTTCGGACTGGTACCGCTCTTCTGGAGCCAGGCATGGGCGAAGATGTGGGCCAGCAGCCAGGACATGGTGGAAAATGTCTTTCTGATGGACACGCTATTGCTGCTGCTCGATGCGGTCATCATCGCCGGCTTCGCCTACGGGGTGTACACTGTCTCACAGCGCCACACCAAGCAGGGATTGCGGGCGGGCGTTTTCTTCGCAGTCATCTACCTCAGCGCTGTTTTCATCGCCGTCGGTTGGCTTGGCAATCAGCTCGAGCAAACCGTTGGCGACAACGCGGCGGCGGGCTGGGGCATTCTCGCGGTCACGCTTGCTGTGTTTGTCGGTCTGGCGGTCTATGTCTACCTCATGGTGCCTGGCTGGCGTGCCTTTCTGGAAACCTTCGAGCAACAGGGCTGGTTTCACGCGATCCCGTATAAGGGAAACCAGGGCGTGCGCGTGCGACGAGGCACGATTGTCGGCATTCTGGCGGTCGGCATCACGGGCGTCATCACGATGGTCACGCATCGCTGGTTCGGTTATGAACGCCCAGAGATTTCCAACGATTTTGCTTGGCGCGTTCCCTTCACCAATCCGCTTCAGCCGGCGGAGTATATCACCTTCATGTACAAGGTGCATCTGATTCTGCCGGTCATTCTGGGCATTGCACTGATCTGGCTGGCCTGGCGGATCGTGAACCTGCCGACGTTTGCCGACTTCCTGATCGCAACGGAAGCAGAGATGAATAAGGTATCATGGACGACGCGAAAACGCCTCATGCAAGACACGGTCGTGGTGCTGACGACAGTGATCTTGATGACAGCGTTTTTGTTCATCGTCGATATCGTCTGGATCAAGGTTTTGAGTGCCCGCTATGTCGAGGTCTTGCTAATCGATCCGCGTGAGCAGGCGCAGAAACAGCAGGAAGTGGCGAAGTGGTGATGCCATGACAACCGAAGCAACAACCCCCGAACAATCTGTCGCGCCGCTCCCGCCCGCAGACGTTGGCGCCGCGCCGCCTCCGGAACCACCGCCGCCAGTTGCCACGGAAACTCCGCCGCCCCCAGAACCGAGCAAGCTGCAATGGTACGTGGTGAAGGTCCAGAGCAATCGCGAGGAATCGATCAAGGAGTCGATCGAACGCCGCGTCAAGATTGAAGGACTGCAGGACAGCTTTGGTCAAATCGTCATTCCAACGGAAAAGGTCAGCGAGATGCGCAAGGGCAAGCGCATCGTCAAGGAACGCAAGCTTCTCCATGGTTATTTGCTGGTACAGGTCGAGTTCAACGAGCACATGCTATATCTGTTCCGCGAGACTTCGGGCGTGGGCGATTTCGTCGGGGCCGGTTTGAATAAGAAGCCGATTCCGATGAGCGAAAACGAGATCAAGAAGTGGATTGGCAAGGAAGAAGGCGAGAAGATCGACGGAGGCAAGGAAGCGAAAGAAAAGTCGCCGTTTAGCGAAGGAGACAAGGTCAAGGTCAAGGACGGCATGTTCTCCGGCATGGAAGGAGAGGTCAAGGCGGTGCTCGAGGCCAAAGGGGCCGTCACCGTGCAGCTCACGATCTTCGGCCGGCCCGTGCCGGTCGAACTCGAATACTGGCAGGTTGACTTCGCGTAGGCGATTTCTAAAATATCAGGCCCCAGGCCAAACGCAGCAATTCTGGGGAATTTCGGGGAATCCCAGGGTCAGCTGCGGTCCTGGCAGTGATTGAATCAAAATGGCAAAGCAACTGACGGCTCAAGTGAAATTGCAGTGTCCGGGCGGCCAGGCGACGCCTGCTCCGCCGGTCGGTCCCGCGCTCGGCCAGCACGGCGTCAACATCGGGCAGTTCGTCTCCCAGTTCAACGACCGCACGAAGGACCAGCGCGGCATGATGATCCCCGTGGTCATCAGCGTGTTCAGCGACCGCACCTTCACCTTCGAGATCAAGAGTCCGCCGGCCGCCGTGCTCATCAAGCAGGCCGCGGGCATTCCGATCGAGAAGAAGAAGGGGAGCGAAATGCTGCCGGCCGAGGAGAAGGAAAAGGGCTCAGGTAAGTACAAGGGATTCAAGGTTACCAAGAAGCAGGTCGGCGAAATCGCCAAGCGAAAGTTCGTTGACCTGAACGCGCGTGACGAAGAGCACGCGATGCGAATCATTGAAGGCACGGCCCGCAGCATGGGCATCACTGTGGAAGGTTAGTCAAAAAAAATCCTCTGCATTGGCGAAAAAAGAGGACGCCGAAACCTGTTTGGCATACAACATCCAGACGGGTAAGGGTTCTCTTTTGTCGATGCGTTTTTGCATTGAGTTGCGACATGGCGAAGAAGCAAGCCGCTGCCGATTCCACTACCGAAGCACCACCAACGGAAACCGCCGCCGGCAAGCCGGAAAAGAAGCCTCGCGCTCCAAAGGGAGAGAAGGCGCCTGCCGGCGAGCAGTCTGCCGAGGCAAAGCCCGAAGCGCCGCAAGCGGAAGCCGCACCGAAGCCGGCGAAGGCCGCCGCACCAGCGGATGCGGGCAAGAAGAAGAAAAAGGCCGGTGTTGCGCCGGCACGTGGCAAGAAGCTGCGCAATCACCTGAAGAATGTCGAGCAGCGTATCACAAAAGATGGGCCGATGCCGATCGCCAAGGCGGTCAGTACCCTCAAGAGCGTCAAGCGGGCCAAGTTCGACGAGACCGTCGAAATTCACATGAGCCTCGGGGTCGACACCACGCAAAGCGACCAGCTGGTTCGCGGCACCGTTCCCCTGCCCCACGGCATCGGCAAGACGGTCCGCGTTGTCGTCTTCTGCCAGGGTGACAACGTCGGCAAGGCGAAGGATGCTGGCGCCGACTTCGCGGGTTCGGATGACCTGCTCGAGAAAATTCAGAAGCAGAACTGGCTCGAATTCGACGTCGCCCTGGCGACGCAGGACATGATGGGCAAGGTCAGCCGCCTCGGCAAGGTCCTCGGCCCACGTGGCCTGATGCCCACGCCCAAGGCGGGCACGGTCATCACGGGTGATGTTGCCCAAGCGGTCAAAGACTTCAAGGCCGGCAAGGTCGAGTTCCGCACTGACAAGGGTGGCAACGTACATGCCGGCGTCGGCAAGCTGAGCTTCGAGGAAGACAAGCTTGCCGCCAACGTCACGGCCTTCGTCGAAGCGATCCGTGCCGCCAAGCCCGCGGGCATCAAGGGCAACTACGTGAAATCGATTACTCTGTCCTCCACCATGGGCCCTGGCATCGCGCTGGCCATGTAATTCCGCCGTTCGCGGCGTAGCACGAACCTCTTACCCTGTCGGATTGTCGTTATGAGCAAAATCATCAAGCAGATGCAAATGAACGCTCTGAAGCGCGACTTCGATGGCGTTCGCGATATGGTCATGCTCAACATCGTGGGCCTGGACGCGATCGCCGAGAACAAGATGCGTCTCGACCTTCGCAAGAAGGGTATTCGCCTGCAGATGGTCAAGAACAGCCTGGCTCGCCGTGTCTTCACCGACATGGGCCTCAAGATCGAAACGGCCTGGTCGGGTTCGACCACCGTGGCGTGGGGCGCGAACAGCGTCGCCGAGCTGTCGAAGGAAATCGAGACCTTCGTCAAGAAGAACGACAAGAAGATGAAGGTGAAGACCGCCGTCGCGGACGGTACGGAAGTCGCCTTCTCGATCGCTCTCAAGATGCCGACCAAGGCCGAGGCCTTGGGTCGCGTCGTGATGTTGGCTTTGTCGCCCGCCCGCCGGGTTGCTGGTCAAATTGTCGGCCCGGCTTCCCAGGTTTGCGGCCAGATCAAGGGCATGAAGGACATGAAGAAGGACGAGGCTGCGGCCGAGGCGCCTGCTGCGTCCGCGTGAGTTCAGCTATTACGCTTGGCTGCCCCGCTTCAGGCAGCGCTTGTAATACAAGTTTCAACGAATCGCAACGAAAGGAAGTAGGTCCATGTCGCAAGAATGGGGAGCTGATATCAAGGATATCGGCGATAAAATCGCCGGTCTGACCGTCGCCAAGGCGGTTGAGCTCGGCAATTATCTCGAAGAAGTGCACAAGATCAAGCCGGCAGCAGGTGGCGGCGGCGTGGTGATGGCTGCTGCTCCGGCAGCGGGTGGTGGTGGCGGCGGTGAAGCCGCTGCAGCCCCGACCGAGTTCAAGGTCGTTCTCGAAAGCTTCGATGCGGCCAAGAAGATCAACGTCATCAAGGTCGTCCGCGAGATCACCGGCCTGGGTCTCAAGGAAGCCAAGGACGTTGTGGAAGGCGCTCCGAAGCCGATCAAAGAAAACCTGAGCAAGGAAGACGCCGCCAAGATCGAAAAGACGCTCACCGACGGCGGCGCCAAGGTCTCTGTCAAGCCAATGTAGTTTCTTCGCCGCTTGCGGGTCAGCGTTCGCTGGTTCATACGGCGAACGCGAACGCGAAGCCGCAAGCGGCACCCGATCAACCGAAGTCCGCGGCAATCGATGCGGGCGTCCGACAGTGGATGTCTTCGCCGGCCGATTGCGACAATCACGTTGTCCTGCGGTGGTAACAGCGTGAAACGCAATATCACACTTCTATGCATAGGAATTTCCTCAGGTTTGCTGAGGATATCGCACAGAGTGCCGTTATTTTCCACCGGATTCTTCTCGACCCGCGACGCCGCTCGGGAACAGGCGGCCCCGATTCAATTGAGTAAACACACCTACGAGCTATCCACGCGTCCGCCCGTGAGGGAGTATTCCCGCACGCGCGGCGTGATTCCTTTTCTGGGAGGAGCCTGACCATGCCCATCCCGGCCATCCGGATCATCAAGCCCACGGAAGAGCGCAACTTCGGCCGCTTCGGCGACGCCGTCGAGGTGCCGAGCCTAACTGACGTGCAAACCAAGTCGTATGACCGTTTCTTGCAGCTCGAGGAAGATCCTCTCAAGCGCGAGAACAGTGGTCTGGAAGGCGTGCTGCGCGAGATCTTCCCGATCGAGAGCTACGATAAGACCCTTAGCCTCGATTACGTCAAGTACGAGCTGGGCAAGCCGCGTTACGGTCCGGACGAGTGCCGGCAGCTCCGCCTGACCTACGGCCGGCCGTTCAAGGTCTGGCTGCGCCTCAAGAAGGAACAGCCGGTCGAGGAAGAAGTCTACCTCGGCGACATGCCGATCATGATCGGCGGCGGCGAGTTCATCATCAACGGCGCTGAACGCGTCGTCGTCAGCCAGCTCCACCGCTCTCCCGGCGTCGACTACGTCATCGAATCGGAAGGCGCCGACCGCAAGCTGCATAGTTGCCGAATCATCCCCGAGCGCGGCAGCTGGATCGAGGTCAACGTCACCAAGAAGGACACACTAGGTGTCCGCATCGATCAGTCGGGCAAATTCTCGGCGATGACGCTGCTGCGCGCCATGGACCCCGCCTACTCGACCGATGAGCAAATCATCCAGGCGTTCCTGGAAACCAAGGAATTCAAGGTCACGGAGGCCAATCGGGCGAACATCGAAGGCAACTATGCCGTCGGCGACATCATCGATCCCGAAACGGGCGAAGTGTATCTCGATTCCAACGAGCTGATCACCAAGGAAGTTCTCGACAAGGTTATTGCCAGCGGGATCAAGTCGGTCGTCGTGCTGCCTGCCAAGGAAGGCGAAGGCGAGGGCAAGCAGGTCGATCCGATCATTCTCAACTCGCTCAAGGAAGATCAGGCGACCAAGACACACGAGCAGGCCCTGCTCAAGATCTATCAACGTCTGCGGCCCGGCAACCCGCCTCAGCTCGAAAAGGCCAAGGAGCTCTTCAAGGAAAAGTTCCAGGACCCGAACCGCTATCGCCTCGGCAAGGTCGGCCGGTTCCGCATCAATCGCAAATTCAACCAGGATGTGCCTGAGTCCGAGATGACGTTGCGGGCGATCGATTTCCTCAACGCCGTCCGCTATATTCTCAACCTGCGCAACAATACCGGCATCGTTGACGACATCGACCATCTGGGTAATCGCCGGCTGCGCACCATCGACGAGCTGGCCGCTGACGAACTGCGCAAAGGCTTCCTCAAACTGCGCCGCACGGTGCAGGAACGCATGTCGATTCGCGATCAACAGGACATGACGCCGCGTTCGCTGATCAACCCGAAGAGCATCTCGGCGGCGAGCGAATACTTCTTCGGCCGCGGCGAACTGTCACAGGTCGTCGACCAGACGAACCCGCTGGCCCAGCTCACGCACGAACGCCGTCTTTCGGCACTTGGACCTGGCGGCTTGAATCGCAAACGTGCCGGCTTCGAGGTGCGCGACGTGCACATCTCGCACTATGGCCGCATCTGCCCGATCGAGACGCCAGAAGGTACTAACATCGGTCTGATCTCAAGTCTCAGCATTTTTGCGGGCGTCGACGAGTACGGCTTCCTGATTACCCCTTACCGCAAGGTGCAAAAGGGGAAGCTCGGCAGCGAGAAAGATTCGGTGGTCTGGCTGCGCGCCGACGAGGATTCGCA
>DASRSQ010000458.1:0-6088 GCA_035656475.1 Gemmataceae bacterium
CCCAGAGGGAGAGGGGAGACCGATTGGTTTCACGTCTTTGCAAATCACCCAATCGAGTGCTCGCTTAGCACCTTCTGCAGATACGCCCCGTACTCCGTCTTCGCACATTGTTCGAGCAGGCTCTCGAACTGGCCGACATCAATGAAACCCTTGACGAGGGCGATCTCCTCGATGCATGCGATCTTGAGGCCCTGGCGTTGCTCGAGCGTTTGCACGAATTGCGATGCCTTCAGCAGCGAATCGTGCGTGCCGGCGTCGAGCCAGACGACGCCGCGGCCGAGCGGGCGCACGCTCAGCTTACCGGCGTCCAGGTAGGCGCGGTTGACGTCGGTGATCTCCAGCTCGCCACGCAGCGACGGCTTGAGGCCCTGCGCGATCTCGACCACTTGCGAGTCGTAGAAGTAGAGCCCGGTCACCGCCCAGTTCGAGCGCGGCTGCGCCGGCTTCTCCTCGATGCTGAGCGCACGCAGGCTGCGGTCGAATTCGACGACGCCGAACCGCTCCGGGTCGACGACGCGATAGGCGAAGACGCAGGCGCCGCTGCGCAGCGACGCCGACTCCGTCAGCATCGGCATCAGATCGTGGCCGTAGAAGATGTTGTCGCCGAGGATGAGGCAGACCGGGCCGTCGCCGATGAACTTCGCGCCGAGCAGAAATGCCTGCGCGATTCCGGCGGGTTGAGGTTGCACCTGATAGGTGAACGTGACGCCCCACTGGCTGCCGTCGCCGAGCAGCTCGCGCAAGATCGGCACATCGCGCGGCGTGCTGATGACGAGAATGTCGCGAATGCCCGCCAGCATCAACACCGACAGCGGATAGTAAATCACCGGCTTGTCATACACCGGCAGCAGTTGCTTGCTGACGCAACGAGTCAGTGGATAAAGCCGCGATCCGCTGCCTCCTGCCAGCAGAATGCCTTTCATCTCGCACCTCACGCCGCCAGGGATTCAACATTCATGCGGGCGTGCTCGATCCAATCGGGGTTCGCCTGGTACCAGCGAATTGTCTTGGCCAGCCCGCTCTGCCAGGTCTCGCGCGGCCGCCAGCGCAGATCGTGTTCGATTCGGCTCGGATCGATGGCGTAACGCCGATCGTGCCCGAGCCGATCCGCGACGTGCCGAATCAGCGAACGCGGCTTGCCGAGAATCTGCAGCACCGATTCGACGACATCGAGATTGCGGCGCGGACTGCGCGCGCCGACGTTGTAAAGCGAGCCGGGCCGGCCTTTCGTCAGCACCGCCAGGAGCGCCCGGCAATGATCGTCAACGTAGATCCAGTCGCGCACTTGCCGGCCGTCGCCGTAGACCGGCAATGCCTCGTCGCGCAGCGCGTTCGTGATGAGCAGCGGGATGAATTTCTCGGGGAACTGGCGCGGGCCATAGTTGTTGCCGCAGCGCGTGATGAGCGTCTCGAGGCCGAAGGTGCTGCGGGCAGCACGGACCAGATGCTCCGCCGACGCCTTCGATGCGGCGTACGGACTATTCGGCGCGAAGGGGGACGTCTCGGTGAAGAAGACGCGATCGTCGTCCGGCAAGCTGCCCATGACTTCGTCGGTGGACACGTGCAGGAATCGACCCACACGCCGTTGCCGGGCGGCGTCGATGAGGATCTGCGTGCCGAGGACATTGGTACGCAAGAAGGCGTCGGCCGACGCGATGCTGCGATCGACGTGCGACTCGGCAGCGAGATGCACGATTGCGTCGGTGTCGGTCCGCAGGGCCGCGAGCACGGCGCGGTGATCGGTGATGTCGCCTTGCACGAAGCGATGCCGGCGCGCGTCGAGCCCAGCGAGGTTGTCGATATTGCCGGCGTAGGTTAGTGCGTCAAAGTTGACGATGGTGACGCCCGGCAACTCCGCCAGCGCGAGACGAATGAAAGCCGAGCCGATGAAACCGGCGCCGCCGGTGACGAAAAGGGTACGCATGCGGGATCCTTCCCTTGATTTGGGGCAATCCTAGCAAAGCAGGGAAATGGGTGCAAGACAGGAAGGCGGCTGTCCGCTACGGCGCCTTCTGCACGCAATGTCGGCGAATGAACGTGACGATCGCGCGGGCGGCGGGGTCGTCGTTGTCGATCGCCTTGAAGCAGATGGAATTGTGATTGCGCCGGTCGATGCGCAGCAGACGCGATTCGCAGCCGGCTTTGGCCAGCGCCTCGTGCATGTCTTCGGCCATCCTCGGCAGCAACGGCAAATCCTTCTCCGCATTCAGGAACAGGAACGGCGGCAGGCCGGGGCGCACATGGTGAATCGGCGATGCGGCCTGGCGTGCCTTGACGTCGTCGCCGAAGACCGGGCCGAAGACGTTGACGCTGACCGGTAGACCCTTGGCGAGCGCCGGGCGAACCGTGCCGCTTTCACCGCGCAGCGGCGCCATCTCGTCGAGGCGAAACGAATCGGGCGAACCGCCGAACAGATGCACCTCAGTCTTGCCCGCGGGAATGCGATAGACGCCGCTGACGCCGATAACGCCCTTGATATCGCCGGTCTGGCATCGTTCCGCTTTCAGGTATTGCTCGTCGGTCGCCAGCAGGGCGACGAGATGTCCGCCGGCGGAATGTCCCATGAGGAAGATCTGATCCGCTCGGCCGCCATGCTCGGCGATGTGATTGCGCGTCCACGCGAAGGCGCGTGCGAGATCCCGGATGTGCTCGGGATGTTTGACGCTGGGCGAGAGCCGATAGTTGGGCAGGATCGCGCCGATGCCCTGGCTGGCCAGATATTCGCCGACGCTGGAGTAGAGGCCGCAGCAGCGGTTGTCCCCCATCATCCAGGCGCCGCCATGCACGAGCACGACGACGGGGAAATCTTTCTTGTCCTTGGGCAGGAAGAGATCGAGGCGATGCCGTTCCTTGTCGCAGTTGGGCCCTTCGTAGTACTTGATGCCGGAAACACGTTCGACGGAGCAGCCTTCGCCGGGCGCCGGCTGGTTGCAACTCCAGAGCTGCATGTCGGTGACGCGACATGCAGGCAGCGCGAGCGCCAGCAACGCAACGAATCCAGCGCGAAGGGTGATTCGCATGGCCCGTTCCTGTACGGCATTCTTCGATCGTGACGAAGCGGGCTGTATGCAATGGATTGTCGAATGTGTCAAGTTCAAATGCTGGCAACTCAGGCAGGTCGCGTCGTAGCCACAAGCTGCCAGCTTGTAGGCTGGAACGGGCAATGGCGTAGCATTTTTGTCGCCGATTGTTCAAGCCCACAAGCTCGCAGCTTGTGGCTACGAGGTCTTTGCGCGCACTTCCTCGATCAGCAGCGCCACCAGCTCAATCGCGCGCTGCGCCGCTGGCTCGCTCATTTGGCGCAATTGGGCAAAATACAACTCCGAGCGCTTGAGCTGATGCGACCGTCGGCTCAGCGAAAGCTTGTCGCTGTCGGTGAGATTGTCGAAAATGTCGGCCAGCTTGCACACCTGCACCTGCCAGGGCGCCTTCTTCAAATTCTCCACGTAAGCTCGCTCACGTTCCGCGTCCGGCAAGCGCATGTCCTTCGTGAGATAGGCTACCCATTGCGCGATCTCGGTTCCGAAGCGTTCCTCGACGTCGTCGAAGTCGATCGTCGTGTCTTCGATCGTGTCGTGCAATAATGCCGTGATGAGCATGCGGCGGTCGTCGAAGCCGAAGATATCGCGCACCACCAGGCAAACGCGAAACGGATGGGTGGCGTACGGCGTCTCCTTGTCCTTGCGGAGCTGGCCCTGATGGGCCCGGGCCGCGAAGCCGACGGCTTCCAGCAAGTCGCGATTGGATGTGTTCATTTAGTTATCCTCTGAATTTCCAATTAGCAATTGACAATCAGCAATTTACAATTGGAAATGCGCTGCAGCGTTTTCGTGTGTGATGCAGACAAGCGTCGTCGTGGTCCGCTCGGCGGTTTAGCGCACGAACCGCCGCGGGGACGCAACGCCAAATCCTGGGATGCGATGCGCTAAACCGCCGAGCGGACCACGACGACGCTTGTTTGGGCGACCAGTCAGCAAAAAAAAATCGGCGCGTCTCCAATTGTAAATTGCTGATTGTCAATTGCTAATTGTAGATTTTCTCTCGCAAATCTGGGGCCAGCCATGACCACCACGTTGCAAACGCAAATCGAAACGCTCGATCGCAAGAACCCCGAGCGCACCGGCAAGCTGGTCGACCTCGTACTCAGCCAAGCCGCACACTTCGGGGCCAGCGATGTTCACTTCGAGCCGACGCACACCGCCCTCGAAGTGCGCTTTCGGCTCGACGGCGTTTTGCAAAAGGTGGCGGTGCTGAACCGGGATTTGTCGGCGAACGTGATCGCACGGCTCAAGGTCATGGCCGAGCTGCTGACGTATCGCCAGGACGTGCCGCAGGAAGGACGGCTGGCCAACGGGCAGACGACATTCGGCGTTGACATGCGCGTCAGCACCTTTCCGACAATCCACGGCGAGAAAGCCGCGATCCGGCTGTTCGGCGCCGGCGCCGCAATTCTCGATCTCGAGCAGGTCGGCCTGCCGGCGGTAATGCTCGACGAGTTGCGCCGGCTGTTCCTGCAACGCACCGGCGCCATCTTCCTTACGGGCCCGTCCGGCAGCGGTAAGACGACCACGCTCTACGCTTGCCTGCGCGACCTGCAGCGCGAATCGCAAGGGACTCGCCACATCGTCACGATCGAAGATCCCGTCGAGCAGGTGCTCGAGGGCATCAGCCAATCGCAAGCGCGTCCCGGTACGGAGTTCGACTTCGCGCGCGGCCTGCGCAGCTTGCTGCGGCAGGATCCCGAGATCATCATGGTCGGCGAGGTGCGCGATGCCGAGACTGCGCACATTGTTGTCGAAGCTGCGTTGACGGGGCATCTCGTACTCAGCACGCTGCACGCCGGCAGCGCGTGCGGCGTCATCAGCCGGCTTCTCGAAATGGGCATCGAAACCTACCTGCTCACCAGCGGCGTGAAGGGCATCCTCAACCAGCGTCTGCTGCGTCGTCTGTGCATGAAGTGTCGCAAGCCGGGTGACGGCGATTGGTCAGCGGTCGGTTGCGACCAGTGCCTGGGTACCGGCTATCATGGCCGAATGCTGCTGGCGGAGCTGGTGTTGCTGGACGAGGCAATGCGTCACGCGGTGCTGGCTCGCGCGGACACGCAGACGCTCGAGAAGTGCGTCGCCGACTCGGGCCGGCCGACGATCTGGGCGGCGGCGGATGCGGCCCTCGAGAAGGGACTGACCACGCGCCAGGAGGTCACGCGCGTACTTGGGCAGCGTTGAGGTTATTCCGTAGAATATGAAACGTCGTCGGCCAAGGATGGGTAATCTCCTGGGCGACTTCCGGAACAAAACTCGCCGTCAAGCCCTACGCATCGGCCTACACCCCATGATGGAAGCCAAGGACGTCACGAAGCATTATCCGCAAGGCTCACGCATCGTCCGCGCCCTCCAGGGCGTGAGCCTGCGAATCGAGGCGGGAGAATTCACGTCGATCATGGGCCCCAGCGGCTCCGGCAAGTCGACACTCATGCACCTTCTCGGCGCCCTCGACAGCCCAACGACCGGCCAGGTCTTCTTCCAGGGCAAACCCTTGCACGCGATGAGCGATCGCGAGCTCTCCGCTTTGCGGCGCAATCGCATCGGCTTCGTCTTCCAGTTCTTCAACCTCCTGCCCACGCTGAAAGCGGTCGAGAACGTCGCCCTGCCGCTCTTGTTAGCGGGCACAGCGCGCTCGGCGGCGTTGAAGCCGGCATACGAAGGGCTGGAGCGCGTCGGCCTGATCGAGCGGGCGGAGCATTATCCCGATGAGATGTCCGGCGGCGAAATGCAGCGCGTGGCTATCGCGAGGGCTCTCGTCATCAATCCGGAAGCGGTGCTGTGCGATGAGCCGACGGGAAACCTTGATTCGAAGACGAGCGAGGAGATCCTGAAGCTGTTGCGCAGCTTGCCGGAGCCCGGCAAGCGCTCGGTGGTGATGGTGACGCACGACGCTCACGCGGCGACGTTTGGCGATCGCATCGTCCACATTCGCGACGGCAAGGTCGATTCCGAGGAGTGGATCAACGACACGCATCGGCACGCCATCAAAGGAGTCCCCGTTTAGCCCCGCTTCGTGGAAGCGGGCGGACCGGATTCTGCTTCCG
>DASRSQ010000459.1:0-6164 GCA_035656475.1 Gemmataceae bacterium
AAGCTCCATCTGGGCCGGCGTGCCGAACGCGCTCCAGGGTTGCGGCTGGTTCTTCAGACTCGCGGCCCCGACCGAAATGACGTTGCGAGAGTCGGCCGGAATGCCGATGTTACCCGCCGAAGTGGGGAAGTCGGCGAACACCGCTCGTCCCTGCACGCGATTGGCGTCGTCGATCACTTCGAGGAAAATCCTCGGCCGCAGCTCCCAATTCTTCTCGAGCGCGGGCAGGCTCGTCGTGCCGAGCGGGCGGATGCCGGTCGGTGCGAGATTCTCCAGCAACTGAAAGCTCGGCGTGCGGCGGACCGGATGCGGAGCGAACATCCATTGCGTGTCCATCTGCTTCTCGACGCGGATCGCATAGCGCCCGGCATCCACGAGCGGCACCTCCAGGACATGCTCATAGACCGAGCCGTTCGGCAGATGCTCAAGCCGTTGCGGCCAGCCAGTCGTGCGCGCGACCAGGTCAAAAAGGTCGGCGGGCAGCTTCTGGGCCGTCGGATCGCGCTGCTTCAAGAGCTGCATACGCAAGCTCGCCAGCGGCAGCTGGTACAAATCCTCTTTGCCGGGACGTAGGTAATAATCCGGATCGTGCGGCTCGCGCCATTGCATGGTGATGCGCAGCTTCGTCTTCGCGGGAATATCGGCCTTCGCCTCGCCTTGATGCGTCTGCCAGGACAGGAAATTGACCTCGTTGGACCAGCGATCCTTCGGCAGCTTGACCGAATCCTCGACAAACTTGAGCGCGGGATCACCCGGCGTGTGGCGATACGGCCCCAGCCAGGCCTGGCCGCGCGTGTTGCCAATGGCCTGGAACCAGAGCGGGCCGGTCGGCTCATCGAGGATGCGCGAGAGCGGGCTGCTGGCGCCGAGCGGATAGCCGCTGTCTACGCTGAGGGCGTTGACGAGGATTGGGATGCCGTTGAGCGAGCGAACTTCCTTGAGATGGTCGCGGAAACGGATCTCGCGCAGGCGGTGTTCGTCTTCGAGCTTGTTGTGATACTCCATGCGGAGCCGATGCCATTCGCGATCGCTGTAGAGCCAGGCATAAAGCGGGCCGAGGAATTCGAGATACGCCTTCTTGTCGGTGTCGTCGGTGAAGTCGTTGAGGATGATTCGGCGTTCCTCGAGCAACTCATCGCGGCGTACCTTGAGAAGCGCGGCACGGGAGGAAAGTTCGCCGAAACGCAGCTCGACTGTGGCCGACGGCCGGCCTCCTTTGGCGTAATTCAGGATCTCCAGCAGGTGATAGGGCGTCGCGACATCGACGCGGATGAGCACGATCTCGGCGTCAGGCGCGGCCAGCGCCGCCGCTTGGGCGCACAGGGTGCCGTGACCGATCTCGTCGAGCGGCCCCTTGTAGGGGAGCGGATATATCTCGGGATCATTTTCGGTCGTCAGGTCGACGAGCCGCGTCGTGCCCGGCAGTTGCTTCTTGTTGACGAGCGTCTGCCAGCCGCGGAAGTCGCGATCGATGATGCCGATGCGGACGCCCTTGCCGCGATAGCCGCGCTTGTGCAGCTCGGCGAGGCCCGATTGCTCGAGCACCTTGGCGTTGTCCCCCTTGCGGACGACAGCCGGATTGACGTTGACGGCCGGCGGACGCGGCATGCGGATCGTTGACACGAGCTGGGCCTGCGCCAGCGCCTTGACCTGGTCGAGTCGAATCATGCCCGTGATGAACTGGCCAACCTGTCCCTCGATGACGAAGCCCGGCGTCACCTCGCGCAGCAAGAGATGCCACACGGCGTCATTCGTGCCGACATCGCCGGCGAAGGCGATCTCGACGCGCATTGGCGTCGAAGGCACGTCCTTCCCCTTCACCAGCTCCCACAGATCCGGACTGATCTTCTCGAGCGCCGCCGGCATGCGCGGCTCGACCTCCGCCAGCTCCTTGACCGCCTTGTCATCCGGGATCACTTCGATCACCTGCACCGGATTGACCTCGCGCAACGGCGTCGGCTGCTCGCGGCGCGGAATGATCGGGCCGAGCCACCCGGCGGGGTGATCGCGCAGGTCGCGGTTGAGCAGGTCGAACTTGCCGCGGGGGATGACGCCGACGATGCGGGTATATTGGCGGCCGGTGTAGCCGCGATGATCGTAGCCGGCGGGCTCCTTGAAGCCGAGCTCGGCAAGGAGGACGCGTGTCTGATTCGCGAGGGCCCGTTGCCGTTCGGGCGAGAAGTTGCCCGAAAGTTCCAGACGTACGAGCACCGGATCGTTGCCCCCCTCCGGTAACTTGAATTCCATCGGTGCAAGCGGTATGAGCTGAATCGACTGCACAGCCGTTGAATCCAGAATTCTCCGCGCGTTGGCGGAGCTGATGGCGCCGGTGATGTAGTTCTTGCTGCGATCCTCGCGGTTCTCCTCGGGCAGCTCGTCGAGCGGCGGATTGAATTCGAAGTCGATCGACTTGAGGTGCCGAATCATAGCGTCGTACTGGGCGACATGCTGATCGCGCGGCGACGGAATGTAATAGCGCAGCTTGACGCTAAACTTGGTCGGTCGCGGCGGTTCGGGAGGCTGCCCAAAGGCGGCGACGGTGAACAGGAACACGGCGATGAGGCCTGCGAGGTGCTTCATGCATTCAGTATGACACAATTGCCGAGGCTGGGAAGGTCTTTTCGCGGGGCGGATGCGCGAATGCGTCCCCCGCACGAAAAGCAGAGCCGGGATGATCGTCAGAACAGGCGAATTACGTCGGGATGCAATGGTGGTCCGGTAGAGAAATGCATTTTTGAACCACGGGGACGTTCGATGCGGCTTTGCCGCTGTGGCCACCCGTGGTTCAATTCGACTTCGCGGGGCTCAGACGCACTGTCCAGCTCGCCTGTCCGTCGCCCGCGCTGTGGCTCAATGTCACGCGGTCGAACAGGCCAAGCAGGCCGATCACGTTTTCCACGTTGCGTTTCGCATCCTTCTGCGGCAGCGAGGCGAGAATGTAGTCACGGCGATGTTCGAGCAGCCTGGCGAGCTCCGGCGCCGAGATGCGGACGAGCGGCGTCTCCGCGTCGGCCGTTGCTTGTTTGTCGCGCAGCGTAAAGGCAGCAATCGCGTCGGGGCTGCTGGCGAGGATCAGAAAGCCATCCTTGAGGGCAAAGGCGGGGGCGATGCCGGGCGGGAATGCCTTGTCTCCCTGCAACACGCGAAGCGCCGTCTTGCCTTGCATTTGCGTCTCCAGGCGAATCGGGGCATCTGCATGATTCTTGTTGTGCTCGAGAATCGCGAGCTTGGCGAAGAACTCGAGCGCGTTAAATACGGTCTGATCGACCGGCTTCTCCTTCGGCCCCGGCTTCAGGGCGATGGCCACCATTGTCTGCGGCACCTGCTTGGCATCCTTGGATGGCAACACGCACGCGCCCCAGTCGGGGCCGATATTCGGGATCAGGTCCTTGAAGAGGTCGAGCTGCACGACGGCGCCGATGCCCCCCTTCCAGTCGTTCGCAGCCTTCTGGCGGTCCTTCTCGGGCATCACCACCTTCAGCGCCTCGACCAGGCTGGCGAAATCAGTCCGCGTAGCCAGGGTGACGATCGATTGCTCCGGGAAGCGGCGCCAGAGCGTCGAGGTCTCCACGGGTTTGAACGCCGAGCCGGCCCATTTCGGCAGCTTGGCGGTGTTGGCCTGGATCGACAGGCGAACCTCGGCGTCATCGCGGATCGAGGCGGTGAGGAAGATCGCATCGAGGGCACGCCAGTAGCCGGCGAAGATGTCGTCCTTCTTGGTGGTCGCGAGGATCTCGGCGTCGAGGGCGCGCGGATTGACGCACATCGTCACGATGGCGTTGTCGGCGCCGGCTTTTTTGAATCGGCCGGCCCACGCTGACTCCTTCGTTGCCGCCTCATGCCGATCGAGCACACGCTGCATCAGCTCATCCTTGACGGTGAATACGGCCAGGTTTTTCTTGACGAAGTAGTACTGTGTCTTGTCCCCCTGAACCCGGCGATGGTACGAATGGCCGCGATATTTCAGCTCGGTCAGCTCCTTCAGTTCGCCGGACTTTTTCTGAGCGTCATTTAGCTTGTCGATCAATCGATGCAGCACCTGGGCATCACGGGCGTGCAGCAGGATCAGACCGCGTTCCTCATTAGGATGATCCTTCGGGCCGGGGGTGTAGGCGAAGATCAGGGTGTCGCCGAGAATGTCGTCGCGCAGCGTCGGCCAGTCGACGTCGAGAAACTTCTTGAGGTCGTGCTTGACGCGCTCGATCTGTTGCCATTCCGGTGCGTCGAGCAACGACTTACCGGGTTGCGACGCGCTAAACGCTTTCAGCCACGCCGACTTCTCCCAGCGAGCGGCGTTGCCTTGTAGGTCGTTCATGGCAATGCAGATGGCGAAATCGTCGGGCAGCAGCGACAGGAGGTCGTAGCGGAACGTCTGGGCAAAGGCCGGCGTCACCACGAGGAAGAGGACGAGCGGGACGAGACAAATCCGAATTCCGAGATTCAGGCGGCGCCCCTCGTTCCCACGCTCCGCGTGGGAACGAGGAGGTGACAGCGGGCAACGGTGTTTTCATGGAGACGTGTAACTCCGGATCAATGCTTTTGCTCGCCCATGTCGGGCATCGGCAGTTCGCGGCTGAAAAAGTTGAACGCCTGGCGCGTCGTGCGTGTCACGGTCAGCACGCCATCGGAGACTTCCTGGCCGGCCTCGCGCACGCTCGGGTCGAGCATCGGCAATTCGTTGACCGGCAGCTTCTCGACAGCGTCGAGGTTGGTGCCGACGAGCACCACCTTGGCGTGATCGCGCGTCGTGTCCGCCAGCCGATCGGTGAGCTTTGTGAACGCGTTGGAGGGCGCCGGCTTCGGCTCGGGAGGCGGCGTCTCCTGCTTGGGAGGACTCGGCGCCGGCTCGGGTTTATGCGCCATCGGATTCGGGATCGGATTCGGCGCGTGAGGCTTCTGTGCGCCCGGAATCCAGCGATACGCCAGCAACAGGAGCAACACCACGGAGGCTGCCATTGCCACCGTCACCAGGATGCGCCGCCCCATCTTCGCCCGACGCTGCCGACGATCATGCAATATCTCGGCCGTCATCGTACGCGCGAAATCGGGGGCGAGCCTAGGCAACGGCATTTTCTTCAGGCCCTCGAGCAGGATCGTGGCGCCGCTATGCAGCTCCCGGCACGCGGAGCATTCGCTCAGATGGCGTTCGAGCGCGTCACTGGTCGGCGTCGCCTCGCCATCCATTCGCTGTTGCAACAGATCCTGGCATTCTGGGCAATTCATGTTCGACCTCATTCCCCTACCTGCGGGGAAAACTCATTAACCATGCCGCGCTGACGCAGCCGTTCCATCACTTCCAGGCGGGCGCGGTGCAGCCATGTTTTCACCGTTCCGACCGGTTTGTCGATCGCCTCCGCGATGTCTTCATAAGGCAATCCGCGTTCGTGGAACATCACGAACACGGTGCGATAGTCCCAGCGCAGCTCGTGCACGGCCGATTTGATCTCGCGCACCAGTTCGGTGCTGTCGTCTGCCGGCTTGCTCGCCGCTGTCTCGTGCAGGTAATTCGCCAGCTCGGGGCGTTTGCTGCGTGCCGACATCCAGGTTCGGCAACGGTTGACGGTGATACCCATGATCCACGGCTTGAGCGGGCGTTGCGAGTCCCAGCGCTTCAAGCTGCGGAAGATACGCAGGAACACCTCCTGCGTCACGTCTTCCGCATCGTGCCGATGGTGCAGCAGCCGAACGCACAGGCCGAACACATCGGACTGAAAACGTTCGACGAGGGCATGGATGGCGGATTCATCCCCTTTGAGGCAACGGCGAACCAGGTTGGCGTCCTCAGCCGACACGTTATCGCCTCAGGGTCTTAGAGATGTACCTTCATGGTGGGCAGTCGGTTTCAACCTCGTTCCCAAACTCCGTTTGGGAACGCACTCCGGGAAACTCCGTTTCTCGATTCGAACTTTCGCAGCATCGTAATTTCTTTTCCAGACGACAAACAACGTGGACTCCGGTCAACGATCCATTGCCTTGTGCATCAGCTCGACGACTTCGTCGACGCAGGCGTCTTGCAGGCGTTTGCCCTTGTTCTTGAGGGCCTCGGTGACGTGGATGGCGACGTCCTGCATGCGTTCGTGGGTTTCCTGCGAGCCGCCGACGAGGATGAATTCTTCGCCCTTGGTGATGCGCTTGTGTTCGTCCTCGTTGTCGAATCCCAGGCC
>DASRSQ010000460.1:0-14248 GCA_035656475.1 Gemmataceae bacterium
GCGCGAACTTCGCCGGCAAGGACAGCGTCATCTTCGGATCGCACGATGGCAACCTCTATTGCCTGTCGATCAAGACCGGCAAACAGGTCTGGAAGGTGAAGACCGAAGGCCCCGTCTATGGCTCGGCGGCCGTCGCCAACGGCGAAACCTTCTTCGCCGGCTGCGATAGCCATCTGCACGTCATCGACGTGACCAAGGGGGACGAACTCGCCAAGGTCGAGCTTTCCGGCCAAACCCTCAGCACCGCCGCCGTCGTCAGCGATAAACTCTACGTTGGCAACAACAACAACGAGATGCAGGGCGTCGATCTCAAGAAGAAGGCCATTCAATGGACGTATGCCCCCAAGCGAGCCCAGCCGTTCAACAGCTCGGCCGCCGTCACCGACGAGCTCGTCGTCATCGGCAGCCGTGACCGCCTGGTGCATGCCATTGACCGGATCACCGGTAAGAAAGTGTGGAGCTTCGAGGCCGACGAACGCATCGATAGCTCGCCGGTGATCGTCGGCAAGCGCGTCTACGTTGGCTCGTCCGGCGGCACGCTGTATGTCATCAGCCTCGACAAGGGTAAGGAACTGCAAAGTCTGTCGCTCGGCGACCGCATCACCGCCTCGCCCGCGGTCGCGCATGGTTGCCTGGTGATCGGCACGACCGATGGGCTCTTGTATTGCTTGGGGAAGAAGGATTGACACCGTTTAGCCCAGCCTCGCAGAGGCGGGCGGACCGGACGCGCTTCCGAATTGGAATCTTGTCCGCCCGCTTCTGCGAAGCGGGGCTAAACTAATGCGGAGAAGGTGCACTTGAACGAAACGCGCGCGGACATGACCGTTCATCTGGAACGGGCTGTCCTGGTCAGTGTCGCATTGCCGGACCGCCCCTGGGCTGGCGATGACCCGCTCGACGAGCTGCGAGGTCTGGCGCAGACCGCCAACGCCAACATCGTCGGCGAACTGACGCAAAAGCGTCAGCACGTCGTGCCGGCGACCTACATCGGCAAAGGCAAACTTGCGGAGTTGACGGAGCTGTGCCAGGCGAAGGATGCCGAGGTCGTGATCTTCGACAACGACCTCTCGCCCGGCCAGGTCCGCAACCTCGAGAAGGCGACCAACGCCAAGGTCATCGATCGCAGCGAGCTGATCCTCGACATCTTCGCGACGCGCGCCCGCACCATCGAATCGAAGCTGCAAGTCGAACTCGCTCAGCTCGAGTATTCGCTGCCTCGCCTGAAACGCATGTGGACCCACTTGTCGCGATACAAAGGCGGCATTGGCCTGCGTGGTCCTGGCGAAACGCAGCTCGAAGAAGATCGCCGGCTCGTTGGCCTCAAGATCCGCGATCTCAAGGAACGCCTGAAGCACGTGCAGACGCGCAAGCAGCGCGAGGTGTCGAGCCGATTCGAGGAGCACACCGTTTCGCTCGTCGGCTACACCAACGCCGGCAAGAGCACGCTGATGAATCGGCTCACCGGCGCCACGGTCTATGTCGAGGACAAGCTTTTCTCCACGCTCGACACGCGCACCCGCCAATGGCGGCTGTCCGACTGGGGTCGGGTGCTGCTGTCCGACACCGTCGGCTTCATCCGCGATTTGCCGCACCATCTCGTCGCATCGTTCAAGGCGACGCTCGAGGAAGCGCGGCAGGCCCGGTTGCTCATGCACGTTGTCGATGCAAGCAATCCGCACGCCGAGGAGCACATCGTCGCGGTCAACAAGGTACTGAAGGAACTCGAGTGCGACTCACGTCCGACGCTTCTGGTGCTGAACCAGATCGATCGCCTGAAGGATCTGTCATTCCTGCAGGTGTTGCAGGCGCATCATCCGCGTGCGGTTGCCGTGAGTGCGAAAACCGGCCAGGGGCTCGACGAGCTGCGCGACGCCGTCATTGAGATGCTGAGCGCCGACTTCGCGCAGGTGACGATCGACGTCGACGCAGGCAACGGCCGGGTGCTGGCGTATCTGGCGCAGCATGCGGAGATTTACAAGCAGGAGTTCCACGACAATCGCATCGTCATGCTCGGAGCGATGCCGAGGCATCTCGTGCGACATATTCAGGAGCCGGACGTGATCATCACGGAAGCAGGGCACGTGAATGGCGAAGCGGCAAGCCGTAATGCGTAAGCGTCCGGGTTACGAGACGTGTCGCCGTCTGTAACCCGGTTGCTAACGTGGCACGGCTCGCCGTTTCAAAGTCGCAAGGAATGGACTTTCCCTTCCCACTCATCGCACAGCGCCCGCGTGCGTGATTCGGCCGCGCCCAGGTACTTGCCCGGATCGTCCAACACCGCGAGTTGCTCCGGCGACATCTTCGCCAGGTATGACGCAATACTGGCATCGGCCCGCATCAGTTGCGACAGCGGCTTCTTCTGGATACGCGCGTCGCGCGCCAGCGTGCGGGCCTTTTCATGCGCCTCGGGATGCCCATGCATCGCCAGCAGCACATACAGCGGTTCCGCCGCGACCGGGTCCTTGCCCGAATCGAGCACCTCGCGCATCCGCACGGCATCCGGCTCGACGGCGGACAGTGTCTGACTTAGCCGATGGATGGCGTACGCGAACGCGGCGACGTGTTCCATCACGTAGCGCATCGATGCGGAATTCGTCAGGTCGCGCTGGTGCTCGCTGATTTGGTCCATCAGCACCGTCATCAGACGCGGCACGTACGCCTTCCACATGCTCTTGACGTTTTCGAAATCCTTCGGATTCACCTTGTGCGGCATCGTCGAGGAGCCAACGATCTGATTGTTTGGATCCGCCGCCTTGCGATCGCGCAGCTCGCGCAACTCGCTCCGTTGCAGATGGCGAAAATCGTCGGCGATGTTCGCAAAGACACCCCAGCAGGCGGTCAGCGCATAGACGTAATCGGCGACATACTCCGGCTGCGTCACCTGTGTCGAAATCTCCGGCGGCGCCAGCCCGAGTTTCTTCATCAGCGCCGCCTCGATCTTTGCCGGCTCCGGACTCAGCAGCGACAGCGCGTTGTATGCGCCGACTGCGCCGGCGAACTTGCCACGCAGGTTGCGCGTCGCCTGCACGATGCTCTCGATGCGCTGGCCAATCCGCGACACATAGAGCGCGACGGCGAAGCCGAACGTGATCGGCACCGCGTGTTGCCCATGTGTCCGCCCCATCTGCGGCAAGCCGGCATGCGTCCGCGCCATCGCGATCAATTGCCGTTCGAGCGCGATCAAGTCCGGCACGATGACGCTGCGCGTCACATCGACCAGGCACAACGCGCGGGCCGTGTCCATGATGTCCGCAGACGTCGCGAACAAATGCACGTAGGGTTGAGCGGCGGGACTGACTTGCTTGTGGATGCAATTGACGAGCGCGCGAATATTGTGCTGGATGCGGCGCTCTTCCTCGTACACCTCGTCCGGCTTCACGCTTTCCGCGGCCCGCGCGATCTCGGCCGCGCATTCGCGTGGGCAGACGCCGAAGTCCGCAAGCGTCTCCGCGAGGGCAGCCTCCACGCGGGCCAGGTAGCGCACCTGGGCGTTTTCGGAGACGTAAGGATTGAGTTTTTCGAAAAACGCGCGATCGGCAAAGTAGTAGCGCGCATCGAACGGTGAAGCTGCATCGAAAGGATTCATGCAGTTGATTTATGACGTGCATTAATCATTGACGAGCCGCGCACGTGAGTAAGCGCCACCTTCTCTTGGCGGTCGCGCTCCCTTACGGTCGCGGCTCGTAAGCCCTACCAGCGTCGCAGCAGCAAGAACGGACGCGCGAGCAGCGGGGCCGGCGGTCTCACGCTCGGGTCGGGATACGGGATCGGCGGGCCGCCGAAGTATGGATCGACCGGCATCGGATAGCCGAACTTGGCGGCGCGGTCGACTTTGTCGAGGTAGTCCATGTAGCGCAAGTTGCGCGAGTTGCCGTTGAGGTAGAACTGGGCGTCGCCGAGGAAGTAGCCGTAGCGTTGGGTGTAGGGTTCGCCGTTGAACGGAACGCTGTTGCGGGCGCCGGCGCTAAGGCCGCGTTCGATTTCGCCGTTGGTGATGACCTGAGCGGATGCAATCTGGGTGGTGCCGGCGCAGGCCAGAATGGCCGCGCCGAACAGGGATAGGGTCCTCATGATGTTCCTCGTGAAGCGGTTCGGGGAGTCCCAATCCGTGGGAGGTGATCCGTCACATGAAATCTAATTCACGCCTGGGAATTGTCTCGAAAAATCAACGAATTGGTGGGGAAAAAGTGGTGGCGGAGATGCGAGATGAAACGAAAATGCCGCTTGCGGCTTCGAGCTCGCTGAAACGAGTCGGCGAGCGCAAAGCCGCAAGCGGCAGTGGAAAGACGTTAGCCGTTCGCCGTGACCGCAGTGGCCAGCTCGGCGACTTCGCCTTCGGGTTCGAAGACGAGCTTCTTCTCGCCGGCTTCCTCGCGGACCTTGACGGTGATGAGGGCCTTGCCGGTGAAGTCGCCGCGGAGCAGCTTCTCGGCCAGCGGGTCCTCGAGCAGGTTTTCGATGGCCCGACGTAGCGGACGGGCGCCGAACTCGAGACTCGAACCCTTCTCGATGATGAAATCCTTGGCCTCGTCGGTGAGTTCGAGGGCCAGATTCTTTTCTTGCATGCGTTTGCGGACCTTGCCAAGTTCGATGTCGATGATCTTCTTGAGATCGTCGCGAGTCAGGCTGCGGAAGACGATGATGTCGTCGAGACGTCCGAGGAACTCGGGGCGGAACGTCTTTTCCATCTCCCCCTTAAGCACGTCCTTCATCTTCTCGTACGTCGCTTCCGGATCCTTCTTGCCGAAGATGTTGAACTGGGCCTTGCCCGCGATCTCCTGAGCGCCGATGTTTGTCGTCAGGATGATGATCGTGTTCTTGAAGTCGACCGTTCGGCCAACGTTATCGGTGAGCCGGCCTTCTTCGAAGATCTGGAGTAAGATGTTCCAGACATCCGGATGAGCCTTCTCGATTTCGTCCATGAGGACGACGCTGTAGGGCCGCCGGCGGATCTTTTCGGTGAGCTGGCCGCCTTCTTCGTAGCCGATGTAGCCCGGAGGAGCACCGGTCAGTCGGCTGACGTTGTGCTTCTCCATGTACTCGGACATGTCGAGGGTGACGAGGGCACTTTCGTCACCGAACATGAACTGCGCGAGCCGCTTGGCGAGCAACGTCTTGCCGACGCCAGTTGGGCCGGCGAAGATGAACGTGCCGATCGGACGCTTCGGATCCTTGAGGCCGGCCCGGCTCTTGCGGACGACCTTCGAGATCGCGGTGATCGCTTCATGCTGGCTGACGACCGCCTTGTGCAGCTCGTCTTCCATGCCCAAGAGACGCTGCGTCTCGTCGGTGCTGATTCGCACGAGCGGAACGCCCGTCATCTTGTTGACGACCTCGCGGATGACCTCGCCATCGACGACGCCGTCGATTTCCTTGGCCTTGTCGCGCCATTCCTTGGTGATCGAGTCCTTGCGCTTCTTGAGCTTGTCGGCCTGGTCGCGCAGGTGAGCAGCTTTTTCGAAGTCCTGTTCGGCGACGGCGGCTTCCTTCTCCTGGTTCAGCTTCTCGATCTGGCCGTCGATCTCCTTGAGATCCGGCGGTCGCGTCATGGCCCGCAGACGCACGCGGGCGCCGGCTTCGTCGATCACGTCGATCGCCTTATCAGGCAGGCAACGGCCAGTGATGTAGCGGTCCGACAGCTCGACGGCTTCTTCGAGCGCGTCGTCCTTGATCTGGACGCGGTGATGCGCTTCGTAGCGATCGCGCAGGCCCTTGAGGATCTCGACCGCCTCGTTCTTCGACGGCGGATTGACGATGATCTGCTGGAACCGGCGTTCGAGAGCGCCGTCCTTCTCGATGTACTTGCGATATTCGTCAAGCGTGGTGGCGCCGATGCACTGGATCTCGCCACGGGCCAAGGCGGGCTTGAGCACGTTGGATGCGTCGATGGCGCCTTCCGCGCCGCCGGCGCCGACCAAGGTGTGCAATTCGTCGATGAACAGGATCGTGTTTTTCGCCCGGCGCACTTCGTTCATGACCGCCTTGATGCGTTCTTCGAACTGGCCGCGATACTTCGTGCCCGCAACCATCATTGCCAGGTCGAGCACGACGATGCGGCGTTCGCGCAGAAGCTCGGGTACGCCGCCATCCACGATCATCTGGGCGAGACCTTCGACGATTGCGGTCTTGCCGACGCCGGCTTCGCCGAGGAGGACCGGGTTGTTCTTGGTGCGCCGGCTGAGAATCTGGATCACGCGCTCGATTTCGTTGGCTCGGCCGATGACGGGGTCGAGCTTGCCCTGGCGCGCGAGTTCGGTGAGGTCGCGGCCGAAGGAGTCGAGGGCCGGGGTTTTCGATTTTGTTTTGCTGGTGGTGCGTTCGCCGCTCGGGCCACTGCTTTCACTGGATTCCATGTTGTGCCCCAACAGGTTGAGTACTTCGTCGCGGACGTCTTCGAGCTTGAGCCCGAGGTTCATGAGCACCTGGGCCGCCACCCCTTCTTGTTCCCGTAACAACCCGAGCAAGAGATGCTCGGTGCCGACATAGTTATGATTGAGTTGCCTGGCTTCTTCGATCGAGTATTCGATGACTTTCTTGGCCCGAGGTGTCTGGGGCAGTTTCCCCATGGTCACCATGTCGGGGCCGGCCTGGACGATCTTTTCGACCTCCAGACGGATCTTGCGGAGGTCGATGTCAAGGTTCTTAAGGACGTTGGCGGCAACGCCTGTCCCCTCCTTGACCAAGCCCAGCAAGATGTGTTCCGTCCCGATGTATTCGTGATTGAACCGCTGCGCCTCTTGGTTGGCGAGCTGCATCACTTTCCGGGCCCGGTCGGTAAATCGTTCGTACATTGGCCAATCACTCTCCGCCATTGCTGGACCGTTTCATGTTGGATGATGATGGACTGCCCGCTTTGCCGGACGATTCCGATGAGTCAGGCGAGTTCACCGATGCTTCGTGCTGATCCGTTCACGTAGGTCAGAGCTTTCCAGTCTGACGGGTCTCGCAACCGACTGGATTGTCGGGCTGGAAAGCCGGACCTACGCGAAACCGTTCCGAACATGCATTCACTCAGACTTCATGAGCATTCTACGTTTCTCAAAAAAACAAATCAAGGCAGGCAGAAAAGCAGCGGGAATCTGTGTAAACCGGTTTTTACTGGCAAAATGTCCAAGATGCGCGATAATGACCCGCGATTGTTATTTTTCACGCACGTTGACACAACGACCCGTGACTGTCAGGGAGTGCCCCCGGCATTGTCGGCATCGACAGTTTTGAACCAGTACGCTGGATGCTGCGACGCTCTCTCACGGTCGCGGCTCGTTTTACCTAGGAGTTTCAGGCCATGAAACGGACCGTTGGCTCGCTCATTTTCGTCACAATCCTCGCAATTGCACCCGCAGTTCACGCGCAAGGAGGCAGGAAGGTGGACATCAATTTCAACAAGGACGGCAAAAGCGAAACGCTCAATTTCACCATCGGCGACGAGCTGGTGACGCGCTATTACACGACTGGCTATGCCAAGCCGATTTTCTGGCCGGTCAACGCCCCCGGCGGCGTGCCATTGACGCGGAACTACCCGCCGCCGGCGGGACAGGCGAACGATCATCCGCACCAGAAATCGGCCTGGTTTTGCCATGGCGATGTGGTAGCGGAAGGGACCGATCTCAAGAGCGGCATCAAAAATATCGAAGGCGTCGATTTCTGGTCCGAGGCCAAGGGGCACGGCGACATCATCTGCACCAAGGTCGGCGCCGTCAAGCGCAGCGACCATGGGGCCAGCGTCACCACCAACAACGAATGGCGCACGGCCGAGGGCAAGAAGATCATGGATGAGACGCGCACCATCTCGCTCTACGATCTCGGCAAAAACGCCCGCCTGATCGTCGTCGACATCGACCTCCTCGCCAGCGTCTGTCCGATCACCTTCGCGGACACCAAGGAAGGCGCCTTCGGCATCCGCATCAACGATGTCATCAACGCCGAGGTCGCGCGCAAGGGAAAGCCGGCGGGCAAGGGGAAGATTCAGAACGCCGAGGGGAAGATTGGCGAAAAGGAATGCTGGGGCCTGATCTCACCATGGTGCGACTATTCGGGGCCGGTCGAGGGCAAGGAAGTCGGCATCACGATTTTTGCCGACCCGAAAAACAAATACGCCAGCTGCTGGCACGTTCGCGGCTACGGCCTGATGGCCGCCAACCCATTCGGCCGCGACAAGCACGCGAAGTTCCCCGCGGTGAAGGGGAACAACGAGCTGGTAAAGCTCGCCAAGGGAGAACACCTGCAAATGCGTTACGGCATGCTGCTCCACACCGGCGACGCGATCACTGGCGAGGTGGCGCAACAATATAAGCGGTTCCTGGCATTGCGGGGCAAGAATTGACCAAAATCGACTCGCTTTTTTGAAGGCTAATAGCGGATACCCGCGCGAAGTGCGATGCCGAGGAAGCCGAAGTTGCTGTTGGAGGAGTTGGTGCTGCCGAAGCCGCTGAGGTTGGTGGCGCTGCCGCCGTTCCACCAGACCTGGCCGGCGAAGCCGGCTTGTACGAACAGTCGCGCGGGGCCAAGCGTGTGCGCGTACTCGGCCCCGACTTCCAGCTCGCCGACCGGCAGAACCAGCGTGCGATTGTGCGTGAAGAGCTGCGGCATGCCGTTGTTGACGGCGACGTAGCCGTCGCTGGACGTGCCGAAATTGATCGCGCCAAGCGCCTGGCCGTACAGCGAGAAGCCCGACTCGCCCAGGCAACGGCGCGTCTGGAACGAGAGCGTCGGGCCGCCGCCGTTGAAGTTGTGGTCGGCCGACAGGTCGATGCGCGTGCCGGGCCCGGCAAAGGCGGCGCGGTAGTCCTGGCTCATGTGCGTGTAGCGAGCACCGAAGCCGACGACATGCGTCCAATACGCGCTTTCCCACGTGCAGGTGCCCTGCAAGTCAAACACGTTGACATACAAATGGCTGTTCGCCGTGGCGGCCCCGGCGACAGGGATCTGACCCAATGGCAACGGCGAAGCGCCGCGAATTGTCTCTCCCGCTGCAATGCCGGTGCTTTCCGAGACCTCGTTGGAGAATAGGAACCAGCGGCCGCGCACGCCCCAGCCGCGTTCGCTGGTGTAGCCCAGCCAGACCATCGGCGCCGCGTTCCACTGGCTATGGAAATCGACCTGGCGTGTGACGTTGCCGCCGGCGCTGCTCACGATGAACGCAGGATTGCTGTCGAAGACTGGTTGCAAGAAGAGAATGCCGGCGCTGATCGACCATTCGCCACGCGGCTCGCGCGTGTGATTCGGAACCTTGATTGGCACATCATTAACTTCCGGAGGCAGCAGAACCGATTGGTTGGTCGGGCCGGATTGGGAATCCGGGGAAGCGGGTGGATCGCACCACGCGCCCCCAGGCAAAATGCCCACTGCCATCAACATCAGAATCAACCGGATGCGACTCATGGAAATCCTTTTCCACGTTACGCTGGCGAACCTGTTCATCGAGCAAATTCAGGGTGTATCTGACCTTGTTATTATCGGCGTTTGCCAGCCGATGCCGTCCGCGCCGCCGGCACTCAATTGCACGCAAGCGTCGCTACAGCTCGAATAATCGTCACAATCTGTACAAATCGGCATGTGCGAGCTGGCTCGATTCCGCACAGCTCCTTGCAATGGTCGCTCACCGACAAACGTGCCACGCCAACGGAATCGCAAGAAACTCCGCTTCTTACGAAGCAACGACTTCTGGCATCATCTTTGCCTAATCATAGATGCTGTCAACGCAAGTTCGCGAACCGCAGGAGCGTGGATCATGAGCGGCGACTATGACGAAATCCTGATTCCGGTCAACTCGCACCAGCTGCATGGTGTTCTCACTATCCCCGACGCTGCTCAGGGCATCGTCGTCTTTGCGCATGGCAGTGGCAGCAGTCGCTGGAGCCCGCGCAACCAGGCTGTTGCGAAATCGCTCCAGGACGCGGGTTTCGCAACGCTGCTGATGGATTTGCTCGATGACGCCGAGGCGGCGGATCGCGACAAGGTGTTTGACATCGATCTGCTCGCAGAACGCGTGCAAGCTGCGATCGAATGGACTTCCCAGCAACGGGCACTGTGCAATCTGCCGATTGGGTTGTTCGGCGCCAGCACCGGGGCAGCGGCCGCGCTGGAGGCCGCCGCACGGATGCCGCGCCATGTGCGCGCGGTCGTCTCCCGTGGCGGACGTCCGGATCTCGCCTGGGCGCTCTTGCCCGAGGTGAACGCGCCGACGCTACTCATCGTGGGCGGTCGGGACGAGGAGGTCCTCGCGCTGAATCGCAAAGCCCTGCGCCGGCTTGGCGGCTCGCGCTCGCTGCGGGTCGTTTCGCATGCCACGCATCTGTTCGAGGAACCCGGCGCGCTGGCCGAGGTCGCGAAGCTCGCCCGCGACTGGTTCACACGCCATCTCTGTCCCGCCATTCGGGATACGGTTCCAAGTCGGTTTGCCGATCGCGCTGACGCGGGCCGCCGTCTGGCACGCCGTCTCCGCGAACGGACGCTGATGAACCCGCTTGTGCTCGCCATTCCACGCGGCGGCATCGTCCTTGGCGAAGTTCTTGCGGATGCGCTTGGCGCCGAACTCGATGTCGTCCTCGCACGAAAGTTGCGCATGCCGGGCAATCCCGAATTCGCCCTCGGCGCTATTGGCGAGGATGGTGAAGTCTTCGTCAACCCGGAGGTGCAACGCTCCGACCAATTGGAGAGCTATTTGCAAGAAGAAGCCCGCCACCAGTTCGATGAAATCGAACGGCGCCGTCAACTATTCCGTGAAGGACGCGCGCCGGCTTCGGCTACGGGGCGGTCGGTCCTCGTCGTCGACGATGGCATCGCGACCGGCTCCACAATGATGGCGGCTCTACGCACGCTCAAGCTACAGAAACCGCTCGAGGTGATCGTCGCCGTGCCGGTGGGGGCGCCGAATCGCCTCAATCAGGTGCGTGCCGAATGCGATGAGGTTGTCTGCCTGATCGAGGCGCCCGAGCTGAATGCGGTGGGCGAGTTCTACGACGATTTCACGCAGGTGGAAGACGAAGAGGTTGTTGCCGCGCTGCGTCGCAGCGTGCATGGGACGATTTCCAACGCTCACGACTGAGGAGGTGTGTCATGTTGCCGATCAAAACTATTCTGTTTGCAACCGATTTCTCACCCGCCTCGAAGATTGCCTTCGACGTGGCCGCCGCGCTGGCGCGCGACTACAACGCCCGGCTAATCGCGCTGCACGTGGTGGAGCCGGTGCAGATGGGCTTCAGCGAATTCAACGCCTATGTCGGTCCCGATGAGGACACGGGCCTGGCGATGGAGTCGCTGAAGGCGTACAAATCGCCGTCGCCGCGCGTCACCATCGAGCATCGCCTGCTCGAAGGAGCAGCCGCAACGGTCATCACCGAGACCGCCGCTGAGACGGCTGCCGACGTGATCGTGATGGGAACGCACGGCCGAACGGGGTTCTCGCGCCTGATGATGGGAAGCGTCGCCGAGGAGGTGTTGCGGCACGCGCCGTGCCCGGTGTTGACGATCCGCGCCATGCCGGTGAGGGTGATGGAAGAGCAACCCGCGGTCGCGGCCCAGGCGTGAGCCTGCGTAGCTCAGGCTTTCCAGCCTGACGATCCTGTCGATTGCGGGTTTCGTCAGGCTGGAAAGCCGGACCTACGAACGCGACGAATCGCCGCCTCACCGCTATGTTAAGCCTCATGACGCGGCGCTGGATTTATTTCTTCGGCAACGGACACGCAGACGGCAACGGCGATGCCAGGCACCTCATCGGCGGGAAAGGCGCGAGTCTCGCCGACATGACTCGCGCCGGTCTCAATGTTCCGCCCGGCTTCACCATCTCCACCGAATGCTGCGCCCATTACTATCAGCACAACCAGCGCTGGCCCGATGACCTCGACGCCGAGCTGCGTGCCAACCTCGAACGTCTCGAAAAGCTTGCCGGCCGCCGATTTGGCGTCGGCGCCACGCCGTTGCTGGTCGCCGTCCGCTCCGGCGCGGCCCAGTCGATGCCCGGCATGATGGACACCGTCCTCAACGTCGGCCTCAATCCCGAGTGCGTCGCCGCCATGGCCGAGCGCACCGGCAACGCCCATGGCGCCTGGGAAGCGTATCTGCACTTCATCCTCATGTATGCCCACACCGTCGGCGGCATCGACAACGATGTGCTTGACAGCATCGCCAAGCCGAAGGACGGCGAACCGCCCGGATCCGCCGAACTCGAAACGCTCTGCGCCCGCCTACGCGATTTCTACGCCGACAAGACCGGCGCGGAGTTCCCGACGCATCCGTGGACCATGCTGTGCGCGAGCATCAACGCGGTCTTTCAATCCTGGAACAGCGACCGCGCCATCACCTATCGCAAGCATCACAAGATCGACGGTCTGCTCGGCACCGCGGTCAACGTGCAGATGATGTGCCCGTCCGAAGTCTCCGGCGTCATGTTCACCGCCAACCCGGTCAACCAGGCGCCCGAGATCATTATCGAATCGGCGTACGGCCTGGGCGAAGCAATCGTACTCGGCAAGGTCACGCCCGACCGCTTCGTCTTGCACAAGAACGATCTTAGCGTCAAGGAAACGGTGATCTCGCGCAAAGAAACGCGCGTCGCCACACTTGCCGAAGACGGCAAGGGCCAAACCGGTGCCATCGACGAGGCATCGCTCACTCCCGACCAAGTGCGTCTGTTGGCCCAGCTCGGCCAGCGCGTTGAATCCTACTTTTCGCATCCCTGCGACGTCGAATGGGCGATCTCGCGCGGCGAGTTCTACCTGCTGCAAACGCGTCCCATCAAATTCAAGGGCGCTGCTGCCATCGATCCGGCCGAGCGCGAGCGCGTTCGCCGGGAGGAGATCGCGAACCTCAAGGCGCTTGCCGAGCCGGGCGGGACGGTGTGGAGTCGATTCAATCTTGCGGAGATTCTGCCCGAGCCGACGCCGATGACTTGGTCGATCGTGCGCCGTTTCATGTCGGGCCGCGGCGGCTTTGGTCAGATGTATCGCGATCTCGGCTTCGATCCCGATCCCGCGCTCGACGACGTCGGCATGTTCGACCTCATCTGCGGCCGGCCCTACTGCAACCTGAGCCATGAGCCGCGGATGCAGTATCAGAATCTGCCGTTCGAGCATCGCTTCGAGGATCTCAAGAAGGACCCGAGCAAGGCACTCTATCCGCAGGCGACACTCAATCCGCGCCGTGCCGGGCTGATGTTCTTCGTCAAGGTGCCGTTATTGTTTCTGAAAATGTGGTGGTCGCAGATTCAGCAGAAACAGCTCACCGACAGCTTCGCCGACGATTTCACGAAGGAGATCGTGCCCAAATATCTCGCGGAGATCGAGCGCGGCAACCGCGAGGATTGGAACAAGCTGTCGAGCAAGGAGGTCCTCGATCGGCTCAACGACTGGATCCAGCTCACGCTGTTCGACTTCGCCCGCCACAGCCTGAAGCCAACGGCGCTGGCCGCGTTGTTGCTCGCCAACCTCGAACGCGCATTCGCCGCCCGTCTGCAGCCAGCCGATCTGCCCCCGCCGGCTGCGGCTGCCGTCGGCATGCAGAAGGCGCAAGCCGCACTGCGCGAACTCGTCATGGGCGTCCATCCCGATGAGCACACCGACCTGCCCAGCGCGATCCGCGCGCTGCGCGAGCATCGGCTCTCGCGCGAAGACTTCCTCACACGCTTTGGCCATCGCGGCAGCCAGGAGATGGAACTCGCCCGCCCACGCTGGGCGGAGGATCCGACGGTAATTGACGCGTTCGTCGGCGATGTTCCGAGTGACGGCGAACCATCGATCGAGCGCAGCGTCGATGCCTGGCAGCTCGCGTGGCTGAAACTTGCTGACGAGGCGAAGTTGCTGCCCAGCCAGCAGCCCGGCGTCGAGGCCGAATTGCGCCGCCTGCAGCGCTACATGGGCCTGCGCGAAACCGCCAAGCATCACCTGCTTCGCGGCTACGCCTTCATTCGCAAGGCGCTGCTCGAACTCGATCGGCGCTACGGTCTCAACGACGGCATCTTCTTTCTGACGCTCGACGAGTTGCCGGAACTGGTGAATCTGGCCGAGGGGAAGGCGCCGCAGATGTATTTCGAGCGGATCGAGATGAATCGCCGCCGGCGCGAGATCGCGTTGAGCCTGCCGGCGCCGACCGTCATCTTCAGCGACGACCTCGACGCCATTGGCCGCCAGATGTCGCACGAGAGCGGTGGAACCATGCAGGGCGTGCCGCTCTCCGCTGGAGTCGTCGAAGCGGTGGCGTGGGTATTGGAAGATGTCGCCGGCGCCCGGATGCCGCACGAGCCGTACATTCT
>DASRSQ010000461.1:0-2831 GCA_035656475.1 Gemmataceae bacterium
GCCTGCATGAAGGCATAGACCGTGGTGGGGCCGACGAAGCTCCAGCCGCGTTTGCGCAAGTCCCTGCTGAGTGCCCGCGACGCTTCGGTCTCGGACTGGATGGAGCCCGCCATGATAGGGGCCGCCACAGGCTCCGGCTCGAAGCGCCAGACATAGGCAGCGAGGCTGCCGAACTCCTTCTGGATTTCGAGCGCACGGGCGGCGTTGTTGATGGTCGAGGCGATCTTGCCGCGATGGCGGATGATGCCGGCGTCCTGCAGCAGCCGCTCGATGTCGGCTTCAGTCATCTTCGCCACCTTCCTGATGTCGAAGTTCTTGAACTGCTTGCGGAACTGCGGGCGCTTCTTGAGCACGGTCAGCCAGCTGAGGCCGGACTGGAAGCCCTCGAGGCAGAGCTTTTCGAACAGACGATTGTCGTCGACCACCGGCCGGCCCCACTCCTCGTCGTGGTAGCGCACGTTCTCCGGGTCGCCGCCGGCCCAAAAGCACCGTTCCATCCCTTAACTCCCCCGAAACCATGAGCGTCGGCAAAGGCTTAACCATGCCGCTTCACCGCGCGTTCGCCGTTGTCCGGCACACTCAGGTAAGCCTAACGAGCCGTTCTCCACAACCGGGACATTTGCAATGCTGCACTCTGCAAAAGCCGCCTTGCTGGGGGCGGCGGTCGCCCTCGTATCGATCGCGCCGAGCTTCGCGGCGCCCAATCTGTTCGGGCCGCCGCCGGGCATGAGCTTCACCACCGGCCGGCCGACCAACGGACTGATGCTGCGCGGGCCGAGGGTGGTGCACCTCGACCCCAAATTCATGCGCCAGGTTGTGCCCTATACCAGCCGCGAGGCCGCCGGCACGCTGGTCGTCGATACCGGCGACCATTTCCTCTACCTGGTGCTGGGCGGCGGCAAGGCGCTGCGCTACGGCATCGGCACCGCCAAGACCGGGTTCGAGTGGAACGGCACCCACCACATCACCAACAAGCGGGAATGGCCGGACTGGACGCCGCCGGCCGAAATGCTCGCCCGCCGTCCCGACATCCCGCACCACATGGATGGCGGCATCAACAATCCGCTGGGCGCACGCGCGCTCTATATCGGCTCGACGCTCTACCGCATTCACGGCACCAACGAGCCATGGACCATCGGCGGCGATGTGAGCTCGGGCTGCATCCGGATGATCAATGACGACGTCATCGATCTCTACGGCCGGGTGACAATTGGTGCCAAGGTCATTGTGCTTTAGTTAGGAATTTCCGGCATTCTGAGGCCCTCAACCTCCTGGTTCCCGGGCCATGCCTGCCTTTTTCGACCTCCTCAAGCGCTTCCGCAAAGACGAGCGCGGCGTCTTCGGCGTGATCTTCGGCCTGATCGCGGTGGTGCTCGTCGCACTGGCCGGATGCGTGGTCGATTTCTCTTACATGCAGACGGTCCGCAGCCGCGCCCAGAATGCCCTCGACTCCTCCGCGCTGGCGCTGCAGGCCAAGATGAGCACGCTTACCGATGATCAGATCAAGTCGCAGGCGCAGAGCCTCCTGGTCGAGCGCCTGGCCGACAGCAAGATCACCGCAACGGTCATCGGCGTCACAAAGAACGTCAATGCCGGCACGTTGGACCTGAATGCGACCATCGCGGTGCCGACCATCTTCGTGCAGCTAGTCGGCGTACGCACGCTCAACGCGCAACTGAAGACGGAAGTCACGCAAAACTCGAGCAATCTCGAGGTGTCGCTGGCGCTCGATCTGACCGGATCGATGACTGAGCTGACGAGCGGTAGCAACCCAGTCACCAAGATCCAAGCGCTCAAAGACGCCACGCACAATATCATCAATCTGCTGGTGCAGGATACCCAGCCGCCAACGGCGCAAACCTACACCCGCATGGCGATGGCTCCCTATTCGTACGGCGTCAACGTCTCGTACGCCACCAACACCGATGGCGCCCACACCTACATCGGCAAGGTGCGGGGCTCGCCGAAGGGGACGACCAATATTACCGGCGCGACCTGGAAGGCGAACCCGGCCGTCTCCTCCAATGTCTCGAAGATCGCCAAAAAATCGAGTTTCAACACCCAAGTCGTGGTGACGGCAAGCTCCGTGAGCGGCTTGATCGCTGGCGACTGGCTCGTCATGAGCGGACTTCCCTCGGGGCTGTCGGTCACCAACAACACCCCCTACAAAATCCAGAACATCGTCACGTCCGCTAAGACGTTCGAACTTGTCGGCGTTACCGTTAGCGGCACCACTAACCTGACCGGCGTATCATTCAACAAATGTTTGGTCGCCAGTTGCGAAGTGACCGTGACCTCTGCTTCGCATGGGCTCAACCAAGGCGATCAGGTGTACATCACTGGCGTCAACGGTATGACACAGATCAACAATTCCGCCATGACGTCGCCCTGGACGGTCGGCGCCGTCACCACCAGCACGTTCGTTCTCACCGGCAGCACCGGGTACACCTACGGAACCTACTCTTCCGGGGGGACGGCACAGTGTCTCGAATATGGCTGCGCCGACCTCTACATACCGGGTAAGTCGTACATCTATATCCCGAGCCCCAATTGCGTCACCGAGCGAACAATCAACCCCTACCAATATGACGATACTGCTCCCGGCACGACGAGTACTCTGACCAATCCGGTCAGCTACATGTACTATCCCAGTCGTGTCATTAGTGGCTGGACCACCAGAGCGGTGACCGATTCCGACTACTGCGTGCAGTCGCCGATCATGCCGTTGACCGACGACAAGTCCGCCCTCAGTAGCGCCGTGGACAATTTCAATGCCACGGGCTCGACCGCCGGCCACATCGGGCTCGCATGGGCTTGGTATCTGATCTCGC
>DASRSQ010000462.1:0-1733 GCA_035656475.1 Gemmataceae bacterium
GCGTGCCGGCACGTAGACCTCGCCGAACCCCGGCAGCTGCATCATGGCCGTGCCGATGCGGGCGAAGATCAAGAGCGCGGCGAAGAGATTGGCCGGCAGGAATTGCGCAAGCGGCAAAGGCGTGCCTTCCCGTGTCAGCCGGCGATGATGCGTTCCATCAGCCCTTGCGTGAAGGACGTGAGGGTCTGCAGCATGAAAGGAAGAAAGAGGAGCAGCGACAGCAAAATGACCAACATCTTCGGGACGAAGGTGAGCGTCATTTCCTGGATCTGGGTCAAGGCCTGAAACAGAGAGACGAGCAGCCCGACGACGAGCGCCAGGATCATCGCTGGCGCGCCGAGCTTCAGCGTCACGAAGATCGCTTCGCGCGCAACCGTCATCGCATCGGCGGGCGTCATCTCGCTATCCCTTCCCGCCCTCAGATCGGCATCTTCAGGATATCTTGATAGGCGGAGATGACTCGGTCTCTGACTGCGACCACGGTCTGCAACGCCATCTCGGCATTGGTCACCGCTTCGGTGACGGCGGTGAGATCGGCCTTGCCCGTGACCGCCTGCAAGCTCGCCTGCTCGCTCTTGTCGAGCGTGCCGACGAATCCGGCGGCCGCCTTGTGCAGCAATTGGCCGAAATCCTCGCCGGCACCGGGTGCGGCGCTTTGCGCCATGCGATTGGCATTGGCATAGGCACTGGCGGCGCTCGCGGGATTGATGGCCATGATGATGTTCCTTCGAAAAAGACTTAGCCGTGCAGCAGATCGATGATGCGACTCAGCATCGATTTGGCCGCGTCGATGACGTTGAGATTGGCCTCGTAGCTTCGCTCCGCCTCGCGCATGTCCATCAATTCGGTGATGGAGTTGACGTTGGAGGTCGTCACATAGCCGCTCGCATCGGCAGCGGGGTGGCCGGGCTCATAGCGCCGTCCCAGGCCTTCATCGATGGTCCTGATGCCCGCGACCTTGACCTTGTCGACGCCAAGCGTGCGGTCGAAGGTGTCCTGGAAGCTGATGATCTTGCGCTTATAGGGATCGCCGCCCGGCGTCTGGGCGGTCGAATCGACATTGGCGAGGTTCTCGGCGATGACCTTGAGGCGCTCGCTTTGCGCATCCATGCCAGAAAAGGCGATCGCGAAAGATTTATCGAGTTCCATTCGTGCCTCTCTTCATCAGCTACCGCTGCCGCCGCCAAGCGCCATCTTGATCATCGCCATGTGCTGCTTATAGAGCGTCGTCGTCAGCGTATAGTCGGCGGCGTTCTCCGACACCTTCATCATCTGCGCCTCGATCGACACGCCATTGCCGTTCAGCGTACGGTCCGTGGTCGTATCATAGGTGCCGTCGATCTGACCGTCCGGCCGCGTCGTGATGTGAGCGGGATTGGTCGACACCATATGGACGACCGACTCCGCGCCCTTGAGCAGCCCGCGGAAGTCCGGCTCCTTGAGGTCCTTCTCGTTGTAGCCCGGCGTGTTGGCGTTTGCGACATTCTCGGCCAGCACGGTCTGGCGCTGTGACAGCCAGCCCATGCGCCGCGTGATGGCTTCGAACAGCGGTATGCGCGAGATATCCATGGGCCTGATGATCGCGCCGTTTACCTTAACAATGGGTAAAACGCGTGCCTCGCTCAGGGGAAAATCATTGAGCGCGCTGGCCCGGCAAGTAAACGTTAACCATAGTCGAGAGAACATCCGGCGCAACGAACGACGCCGGGATTAACCACTTGCCCCACCCCCTT
>DASRSQ010000463.1:0-2155 GCA_035656475.1 Gemmataceae bacterium
GATATCGCCTTGCGTCACGCGCAGCAGCACCGGCCAGTAGCCTCCTTCGCGGTTGATGGGGGGTTGCCAGGCCAGCAGCTCGTAGAGGATGGCGCCGAGCGAATAGATGTCGCTGCGCTCATCGATCTGGTCGAGCTTGCCCGCGGCCTGTTCCGGCGGCATGTACACGGGAGTGCCGAGAACGCTGCCTGCCTGCGTGAGATCGGTTTCGCTGTCGCGACTCGTCACGACTTTTCCCGAGCCAGAGGTGCGCGCACTGTCATTGGGAGAAAGAGGCGTCGCCATCGGGACGGCTGAGAAATCGAAGGCCTCCGCGGTCGTTGCGACGGGAACCGCCAACACCGGAGCGTTCCCCGTTTTTGTCCCCGCGGTGCGCAGCACTTTCGCCAGGCCCCAGTCCATGACGTAGACTTCGCCGAAATCGCCGACCATGATGTTGGCCGGCTTCAGATCGCGATGCACGACGCCGCGCGCATGGGCATACGCCAGGGCGTTGCAGATATTGACAAAGATCGCGAGCAGCTTGCTCAGCGAGAAGGCCTTGGCGGCGTCGGTTTCGCCGTCGCGCAGCGCCTTGACGATGTCGGCCAGGCTGCGCCCCTTGACCATCTTCATCGAAAAAAAGATGCGCTTCTCCGCGTCGACGCCAAGCTCGTGGATCGGCACGATATTCGGATGCTCCAGCTGACCGGTGATCTGCGCCTCCTCGACGAAGCGGATCTTTTTCTTGTCGTCGCTCTGGTCGAGCAGGTATTTGACCGCCACCTCACGGCGAATATCGCAATCGACGGCACGCATGACGGCGCCCATTCCGCCGCGGGCCAGCTCGCCCTCGACGAAATAGCGGGCGCCGCCGGCCGCTCTGCCATCGATCAGGTTGTGCACCGACAGGGCCTCGGCCGTCGCAAAGTCGCCGGCAATGGTGACGCCGCCTTCGACCCCCGCGCGGGCCAGGCTGCTCTGCGTTCCCTTGAGTTGGCCCGGCGGCGGCACATAGGCGGCGGACGCCCCCGCCATAGGCACCGTCAGCGCGCTCTTGCACGTCGGACAGCTAGTCTTGCGACCGGCGCACTCGCCCGGCACGCTGAACTTCGTGCCGCACTGCTCGCAGGAAAACGCGATCTTGGGCAAACCCGCCGGCACGAGCTGCGCTTCGGGCAAGGGAATCGTCATCGGTTCCTTGCACGCCGCACACTTCGTCGTGCGTCCCGCAAACTCCGGCTTGAGTCGATATTGCTTGCCGCACCTGGAACACGAAAAGGCGATCATGAGTCCCTCGCAAATTGATGAGGGCAAGATAAGTCCCTTGACATCGTTTCGCAAGGCCGACGCTCCATCTCGTTCCCACCCTCCGCGAGAACGTAATTCTTCCGCGGTGCGGACAAGTATCCGATGGATCTGACGAAAGGCATCGGACGGAAATGGTTCGAGCCGCGCCTGGGAGGAGCCTGGTAATTGAGAACCTGTCAAGATTCTCATTTTTAAATTGACACAAGGCATTTTTTACGAGTATTATCGATCCCACATATTAATAAATTAATGTAGTTTCACTCATAATCATATCTTCGCCCGGGGAGGACAGGCTCATGGCATCGCGTCGATCGTCCGGTTTCACGCTGATCGAACTGCTGGTGGTGATCGCCATTATTGCGATCCTGATCGCCCTGCTCGTGCCTGCGGTACAAAAGGTGCGCGAGGCGGCCGCCCGGACTCAGTGTGTCAACAACCTCAAACAGCAAGGACTCGCCTTGCATAGCTTTCACGATGCCAAGAAACGCTTCCCGGCTGCGCTCATTCACTCGGGGCGCTACAACAATCCGAATGCCCTTCCCTACACCGGCCCGGAGGTAAGCTATGCCGGCCAGCCGTACAAGGTTTACAACCACACTGGCTTCGTGGCCCTGTTGCCCTACATCGATCAAGGGCCGCTCTTCGCGAGGTACGACTACACCCAGGTCTCCAGCAGTTCGAGTCCCTACGGCATCCCGATTGGCAATGATGCGCAGGCGTCGAACCCCAATCGCATCATCGCCGGCACGCAGCTGGCCGTCTTTACCTGCCCGTCGGATGTATCGCCGGCGCCGCGGGTCACCAGCAATGCATTCTCGACGACCGATTACTACGAGCGCTATAACACCTGCCGGAGCAACTATCT
>DASRSQ010000464.1:0-6292 GCA_035656475.1 Gemmataceae bacterium
CGAAGGTCAGCTTCCAAAAATTCGCGATCCCTCAGCTAAGCCTTGACGGGACACTAGCGTTCCGGGAAAAAATTGTAAAAGTTGCAACATTCATCTTGACGGGAAGAAGGGATTTAGGTTATTTTAATCACGTTCGATTCGGCCTCTTCTCTGTTCCGGCCCCGCTGCTTCGCATCCCGCGGACAGCGGGGTTTTTTCACCTTGGTAGATTTCCCGGGCTAGGAACCAAGAGCGCGATTTTCGACCGCTTTGCCTCAGCGAAGTTGTCATAACCAACGTCAACCGTGGAAGTTGCAGCGCCATCGGGTTGTTCGCCGTCCATTCCGGGGGCGACACCATCCGGAGGGGACGGTATAATGACATCGCCAATTGTTCCGTCGCGTTGCCACCTCCCGTTTGATTTCGCAAGGAGAACTGCCATGCTTTCCCCCGAATGCCTTCGCGAATTGAGAAATTCCTGGCTTCCGAACATCACGGACACCGGGTTGGATCGCCTTATTGACCTTCTCGAACGGGGCAGTCCGCTGTTGATCCACGGCAGCTTCACGCGGGCGGTGCCGATGGGCTGCCTGGCCACGCACATTGCCTGGAACCATCCACGCACCGAACGGCACACGCTCGACGCGGGCATTTGCTGGCTGAACCACGTGGCGGGCCTGAATCCGGCTACCTCGCAGGTTATCCGTGAATGGGACCGCAGCGCTGACTGCGACTACGAAATCCGAACCGAGTTGGCGTCAATCTTCCGTGCGGAACGTGACGCGCGTCAGCTGCGCAAGCCGGCACCGGTCAATCGAGTGGCGGAACTAGTGAACGCCTGAGTAGTACGCTGGATTCAAGAAAGCGCGGCCCTGCAAAATGGCCGCGCTTTTTCATGCGCTAGGCAGCATTCCGAAGCGTCACACCCATCTTACGGGCTTCACTCAGAGCCTCGCGGATGCGGCTGAATGGTTCGCCGAAATCGAAATTGCCGATCTTTTCGATCACACTGCGAAGCGCGGCCACATCGTCAGCGAATTGAGCATGGCAAAAGAGGCGGGGTTGCACGATCAGGCCGGGCATTGGCTTGTCCGGATCGACCGTTGTCTGCCAGAGACCGACGGGGACGTCGACGCGCGTGCGCAAATCGAGGGACAGCGGATTGTCGACGAAGATCAGCTGGGCCTTGGTGGCGGTCTTGTCGATCAGCGTTTTGCCGATGACTTCGCCGCACAGGTAGGAATCGAGCGTGTCGCCGTAGAGGATGCGCTGGACTTTGCTGGGCTGGACCGCGCTGGAGAGACGGAATTCGAGGGGGCGGCCCCAGGGATTTGTGACGAGGTAGCCGCCGACGAAACCGTTTGGCTCCTGGAAGATGGAGAGAAAACCCAGGTTACTGTTAGCCGCCGTGGCGCTCACCCTGCGTCCTTTCTGCGAGTGATTCAGGTGCGTGCGACATGCCGCGTCGCCGCTCGACAATCTTTAGTTCGTCCGCCAGCTTGCGCAGCTTGACACCGAATGGGTTTCGTTGGACGCCGGATGGGGGCTTCTCCCTATCAGCAATCGTCAGCACTGACTCTGGTCGCACAGCCGGTGCTTCTTAGCTGACCGGACATCTCGATCCAAAGAAACCACATATCTCGGGGAACGAATACCGGTCTGGCTAACTGCTACCGGCTACCTGCTCTTCGCCGGGTTGCGTTCCGTTGCGAGCCAGGTGCGCAACTCCTGCTCGAGCTGGCGGGCGAGCTCCGGATGTTGCTGGATGATGTCGCGTGTTTCGCCGGGGTCCTCGACGACGTTGTACATCTTCGCCTTGCCGTCCTTGGTCTCGAAGATGAATTTGATGGGACCGCGCATGGCAGCGAGCTGATACGACTTCTCCTGACGCCATTCCCAGAACAGCGTCCGCTCCGGCGCTTTTGCCTCCCCCTTCCAGAACGCGAGCATGTTGTGGCCATCGATCTTTGCAGCCGGATCGACTTTTCCCTTGGCGGCAGCCAACAGCGTCGGGAACAGGTCGGTCATGTGCATTGGCTCATCGATCGTCCTGCCGGCGGGGAGCTTGCCCTTCCAGGCAACGAGGGCGGGGACGCGGATGCCGCCTTCCCAGAGTGTGCGTTTTTGGCCGCGGAATGGGAAGTTGCTGCGGTGATACATCGATGCGCCGGCATTGCCGACTTCGAAGGTGGCGCCGTGATCGCTCGTGAAGACGATGATCGTATTCTCGGTCAGACCGAGATCGTCGAGCTGCTTCATCAGGCGACCGACCTCCTTGTCGAGGCGGGTAACCATACCGGCGTAGTTCGCATTGGTGTTCTTCTTGTCCTTCTCCTTGAACTTGCCGACGAAGGGCTTCACGTCCTCCTCCGGCGCCTCGACATGGAAATGCGGTGCGACGAAGGCCAGGTAGAGGAAGAACGGCCGATCATTGTTGCGTTTGACGAAGTCGAGGCTCTTGTCGGTGAACATGGTGTCGGCGTAGCTGCCGACGGGGACGTCCTTGAGCTCGCGGCCATGCCAGGCCTGTTTGGGGAACTTCTCCCAGGCGTGCTTGGCATTGGTGTAGCCAAAGAATTCGTCGAAGCCGCGATCGAGCGGATGGATGTAGGATTTTTCGCCAGGTAGCGTGACGCCATGGTGCCATTTGCCGAAGAGGGCGGTGACGTATCCGAGACGTTTGAGAGCAGCGGCCAACGTGGTCTCGGAGCGCGGCAGCTCGCCATTATTGGCGACAACGCCATTGTGGATCGTGTATTTGCCGGTCATCAGGGCCGCCCGGCTCGGGGCGCACACGACGGCGGCGGTGTACCATCGAGAAAACTTGATGCCGCGCTTCGCCAGTTTGTCCAGGTTCGGCGTCTGCCATTGCTTGCGGCCGTTGAAGCCGACGTCCCCCCAGCCGAGATCGTCGGCACAGATGACGACGACATTCGGCGCCCGCTCACCCGCAAGTGCCGGAACACCGCTCAGCAGCAACAGGGCGATGGCAACGATGATTCGCATGGACAAATCCTGTTTTGGAGTGTGACGATGTGGTCAAGATTAGCCGGCGCTCGGCCGCTTGCAAGGGGGCATATCGTGCCTTGACCCTGCTGTTACGCTCTGCTATCGTCTGGCCTCTGATGGATCGCTATCGGCGCACCAGGGAAGGAAAACGCGCGCATCGCCACTTGTTGCCTAATGACGAGTGTCCATCGCCGCGCTTGATGATTGCGCCGGACGCGCACACGATGGATCGGCAGGATTTCGCGCGCAGGCAGGTCCGCGCCCCTTGTGCGAGGCGGAGCTAAAACGGAGGAGAAACCGCGATGCACGTGCTGTTCTTCGGCGACTCGATCTGCAACGGGCAAGGTATCGCGATTCACCGCGGCTGGGTGACCCGGCTGTCGCAGTCGCTCAGCGATCTCGCCCAGGCGCGCGGCAACAACCTGGTCGTCGTCAACGCTTCCGTCAATGGCCGAACCACCCGGCAGGCCCTCGAGACCATGGCCTATGAAGTCCAGAAGGCGGCGCCAGAGATTCTGACCATCCAGTTCGGCATGAACGATTGCAACATCTGGGAGACCGACAAGGGACATCCGCGCGTCAGCCCGCTTGCGTTTGAAGCGAACCTGCTCGAGATCATCGCCCGCGGCCGGATCTTCGGGGCCAGGGCGATTTTCCTCAATACGAATCACCCGACAGGCCGCGACCAGACGCCGCTGGCGCACTGCTCCGTCAATTACGACACGCAGAATCGGCGCTACAACGAGATCATTCGCAAGGTTGCTCGCAGCGCCGGGGCCGACGTTTACTTCAACGATATCGAAGCTATCTTTGACCGCACAACGGGACGGAATCGCGAACGCCTGCTGCCCTTTCTGATGCCTGATCTGTTGCATCTATCGGAGAAAGGCCATGACCTCTATTACGACAGCGTCCACGCCCTCTACGCCAAGTGCGTCCATCGGTTCCTCGATCCTCAGCTCTCCGCCGCTGCTGCCTGACGACAAGCTACTGGAGGATGCCCAGGAACGACTGTTCCGTCAACTGACCGATTCGACGGACGATCTCGCGCAGGTGCCTGTCGTCTTCATTCTCGGTGCGCCCCGCACCGGCAGCACGGCCTTCTATCAGGGCGTTGCTCGCTATCTGCAGTTGCCCTATTTCACCAACCTGGCCAGCAGCCTGTTTCCCACCTTCCCCGCGCTGACCGCGCCGCTGCAGCGCCAGGTGCAGGCCTCGATTGAAATTGAATTCACCAGCGCTTACGGCAAGACGGAAGGCGCGTTCCAGCCTTCGGAAGCCTCCGGCGTCTTGCGCAACTGGTTCGGCGGTGGACACCCCTCACAGCTCCTGAGCACCACGCTGCTGCCGGGAAAAAAAGACCACCTGATCCGGACGATGGCGTTTTTCCACCAAACCTTCGGCGCGCCGCTGGTAATCAAGAACGCCTGGAACTGCTTCCGGATCGCAGCGCTGGCAGACGCGCTGCCTCGCGCCTTCTTCGTCTGGATTCGTCGCGACCTTGTGCCAAGCGCGCTGTCGGATCTGGCGGCACGTTTCATAGTGCAGGGCAATCCAGGCGTGTGGAACTCCGCCACGCCCGCCAATGTGGAGGAGTTGCGTCAGTTGCCATACTGGGCGCAGGTGGTCGAGAATCAATTCGAGTTCACACGCGCCATCGACACAGGCCTGCGGCATCATGCGACGGATCGGCATGCACAAATCTGGTACGAGGACTACCTACGCGACCCGACCGGCACGCTGAACGAGCTGGCCCGGGCGATAGGGGATCGCATTCCTCAGAGTGAACGGTCGCCGCTGATCCTGGGCCGCCCGCCGCGCACGCCGCGCCCGTATTCGGAAAGCGACGAGACCAATCTGCGCGGCTACGTGGCAAGCCAGGAAGCGCGCTTGGCGAGTTTGCAATATGTACCGCCCAGCCAAGCAGCCGCGTAGCGATGAATCAAATCATCGATACAGCCCCTTCTCCGCGATGTACGCTTCCACCGCGCGCGGGATCATGTAGCGGACGCTGTGCCCCTCCCCGATGCGCTTGCGAATGTCCTGGCTCGATACCGCGATCAACGGCGCTTGGATGTTCTGCATGCGCAGAGGAAATTCAGAGCCGAGCTCCAGCGCCTCGCGCAGATCTTTCTCTGGAATCGGCGGGAAACCTTCGCGCTCATGGATCACCAGCCCCGCCAGCTCAAGGATGCGGCGAGGTTGATACCACGTCGGCAGATCGCGCAAGCTGTCTGTGCCCAGGATGAAAAACAGCTCGTCGTCTGGACGCGCAGCGTGCAACTGCGTCAGCGTGTCGACGGTGTAGCTCGGTCCCGGCCGATCCTTTTCCAGTTCGTCGATGCGAAATACGGGATTGCCCGCGATGGCCAGGCTCAGCATCTCGACGCGCTGCCCGAACGGCGTCACCGCTCGATGCTGTTTGTGCGGTGGCACCGCGGCGGGCACGAACAGCACCTGGTCCAGCCTCGCCTGCTCCCGGCACTGCTCTGCCAGAATCAGATGCGCCAGATGCACCGGATCGAACGTCCCGCCAAAAACGCCAACACGCATTCTGGGCCCAGCCATCAATCCTTCTGATCTTTGCCGCGCCGCATGCGGAAGGGATCGCTGGTCGCTGTCTCGATCACCAGCGTCGAGAAGCGATAATCGTTCTTGCCGAGCGCGGCGATGATGTTGTCGATGGCGGCCTTGTCGTAATACTCGACGCCGCGGCCGAGGGCGTAGGTCAGCAGCTTTTCACTGAGCGCCCGGCTGAACAGGCCCTTCTTCTCGACCAGTAGCTTCTTGAGATCAGCAGGGCCGTTGAACTTTTGGCCGTTGGGCAAAACGCCGGACGGGTCGACGTTGGCGTCGCCATCCTTGAGGCGGAATTTGCCAAGAGCGTCGTAGTTCTCAAAGGCGAAGCCGGGCGGGTCGAGCCGGGCATGGCAATTGGCACAGCTCGGGTTCTTGCGATGCTGTTCCATGCGCTCGCGCAGCGTTCCCTTGAGCTGGCCCTTCTCGACGAGCTCCGGCACGTCGGGCGGTGGCGGGGGCGGCGGGGTGCCGAGAATCTGCTCGAGGACCCATTTGCCGCGCTTGACCGGGCTGGTGCGCGTCGGGTTCGAGGTGATCGTGAGAATACTGGCGTGCGTGAGTAAACCGCCGCGCTCCTTGTCGGCGAAGGTCACGCGCTTGAACTCGTCGTTGTTGCGCCGGCCACCGCCTTTGAACCGGCCTCCGTTGCCGAACGGCGTTCCCGCCTTCGTGATCGGCTTCTGGCCGACGCGGTTGCCGTTGGTGTCGGCGATGCCGTAATGCC
>DASRSQ010000465.1:0-4435 GCA_035656475.1 Gemmataceae bacterium
GACTTACGAGATCGCCAAGAACGCCAAGGTCATTGTTCACGAAGGCCGGGAGAGGAAAGATGGCAAGCTTGCGGACCTGCAGCCGCGCATGCGTGTGAGGCTGAATCTGGATGACGCCAAGAAGGTCGTGCAGAGCATCGAAACGTTTGCGCGCGAAGCGGACCGGCCGCGCGAGTCCGCCGTCCTTCTCCGGGGCATGGTCAGCGACATCGACGTCGCCAAGAACAAGATCACGTTCACCAGTCCGCGTCGTGGCGAGCCAGACCTGACCGAGACCTACGATCTCGCCAAGGGCGTCAAGGTCTACACGCGCACGGGCCGCACCACCAAGGAGGCCAAGCTCGCGGACGTGCAACCGAAGATCTATGTCGTCGCCAAGCTCGACGACGCCAAGAAAATCGTCCAGACCATCGAGATCTCGATTTCCACGACGCGCTTCGGCATGGTGTCAGAGATCACCGCGGATTCCATCACGCTGGTTGTGCCGCGCCGGGGCGAGGCGCAACAAGAAGGCACGAAGTACACGCTTGGCAAGTCCGTGAAAGTCCAGTATCGCACGCCGGGCGGCGGCAATGGGCGTGAGGTATCGAAGATCACCGCCTGCAAGATCGGCGACGTGGCCGAAAAGGCGATCGTCAATCTGCAACTCGACGACACCTTGATGACGGTGGAAGTGATCGAACTGCAGTTGCCGATGATGCAAGGCAGCGTGCAAAGCATTGACGCCAAGAAGTTCACGCTGCTTCTACGCCCGGGCCGCGGCGACGACATCCAGTTCGACATCTCCAAGGATGCGAAGATCATGGTCGACGGCAAGGCCGGCAACCTGGACGGCATCGCCGTCGGGGCGGAGGTGCACGTGATTCTGGCGCCCGACCGCTCGCGCGTGCTGTACCTGCAAACGCCGCTGCCGAAGGGGCGCGAGGAGTAATTGCACGCTCCATAAGCCCGCTGCGTGAGCGAGGGATTCGTGCGTTGCCTCGCTTACGCGTCGGGCTTGTGCAATCTTTTGTCGTAACCCAGACGCATATGCGTCACGGCTCGCCACTCGTCAGCTTCTCTTCGATGCGTCGATCCGGGATCAGCCAAATCACCGCAACAATCACGTACAGCGCGATCGAGATCCAGGGACTCAGAAACGCCGCCGGCACGGCAGCGACATAGAGCAGGATCGACGCGATTCCCTTGAAGTCGCGCCCGACTGCGTCGGCCAGCACCGAACGTTCGCCGTGCAGCGAAATCAGCACCCGGCTCAGGATGTAGTACGCGATTCCCGCCAGCAACATCACGATGCCGTAGATCGCAACCGGCCAGGCGGCGAATTCGGTCTTGCCCATCCACGCCGTCGAGATCGGCGTCAGCGACAGCCAAAACAAGAGGTGCAGGTTCGCCCACAACACCTTGCCGTCGACCTGCGTGGTTGCTTGCAAGAGATGATGGTGATTGTTCCAGTAGATGCCGAGCATGACGAAGCTGAGCAGATAGCTGGTGAGCGCGGGGGCCATCTTGATCAGGGCGTCGAGTGATGGCTCATCCGGCGGGCGCAGCTCGAGCACCATGATGGTGATGATGATCGCAATGACGCCGTCGCTGAACGCTTCCAGTCGGCCCTTGGTCATGCAGCGCTCCGGTCGGAATTCATGATACTCCGACCAGAATGATACTCACGAAACGTAAAACGTCTTCGTCTCCTCGATCAACTGCCGCAACCATGGCACATATGGCGTCCCGCCGGTGGCGATCGGATTATCGACCTTCTTCTCGATGTAGTTGACGGCATACTCGAAGTGCCGCGAGCGGAACGCGATCAACTCGGCCAGCGATGCGTTGTACAGGTCGGCCAGCTTGCCGCCGTGCTTGACGACGAAGTCGCGCACGCTCTTGGTTTCGCGGATGAACTGGCGATGCGGCGCCGGCATGTAGTTCTGCATGTCGTCGAGGTGCTTGGTCAGCATCGAATTCTGATGCTGGATGCCGAGCACGCGCAGTACCGTGGGCACGATCGAACTCTGGGCGCCGGTTTCGCCGCGATAGGTTTGCGGTGCGTCGCCGAAGCAGCCTTCGTAGATGATGTCGTTGAAGCCAAAGATGTACGGGCGGACCTTGCGGAAATAGACGTCGGCACTGCAGCCTTCGGGCATGCGGTTCATCGTTGCGTTCATCGCATGTAGACCAGCGCGCAGTCCGTCGAGGGCGGTTTCGGTCAGCGCGACTTCATTCTTGTCGATGCACGCCTGGGCCGTGCGAATCGATGTCAACACGAGTGCGGCGCGGGCTTCGATGTCGACGTGCACCAGGATGAACCAGTCCTCGTCCGACTTGCCGTCGCCGGGCAGTGAGAAATTCTGCGTGAGCTGGATATTGCCCAGCGCGATCGCCTGATCGGCATGGACGCGCTGCCAGTTGTGCAGGCAATACGACGCATACGACAGGATCGGCGGCCGATCGACGTGCTTGCCCAGACGCACGAGCGGAATCGCAATCGGCGCCGGCAATCGATTGGTCGCGGGCAAGCCCGGCGAATGCACGTAGGCGCTCGCGAAGTAGCTGTAGAGCAAAAACAACCGCTCGATCTCGGCGTCGCATTTCGCCGCCAGCAACGCATCCCAGTCGAGCGGCGGCGCGAGGGCGGCGACACTCGCGTCGCGGAACTTTCGGTCATGCACAAGCTGGGGCAGATCGGCGCCCAGCTGTTCGAGGTGCTTGAGCTTTGGATCGGTCAGCCGGGCGAGCGGATCGTGCAACGGCAGAAAGCCGCGGCTGGGTTGCAATTGCCATTCCATCGGAGAGGTCCTCGGGGGCTATCCCTATTTTACCCGATTGCTGATCGCGTAGCTTTCGAATTGAGCCGCACGTCTCGCGGTAGTGTTTCGCCTGTTTTCCATCAACAGATCGGCCCTGACATAGACGTACGGATCGCATGACAAATTGCGGAAATCGCTCGGATTGTGCTCTAATCGCAAGGAATATGAGATAACATTATTACACCGGGGGTGACATTTATTCAGTTGCGATTGGCCAAGTCTCGATTTGTGAAGTATTGTAGAGGCAGCAAGAATGACCACCTCCCCTGGGGTGTACGGTGAGCAGATACAAATGCTCTCTTCTGGTCGTGGACGACGAACCGTCGATCCTCGACACCCTGAAGATTTTGCTTCGCCCTGAGTTCGATGTTCTCACAGCGGACTGCGCCGAGGCTGCGCGACGACAATTCGAAGGCCGCGACATCGACATCATCCTCACCGATCAGAAGATGCCCCGCGTGACCGGCGTGCAGCTCCTGGAATGGGTCCGCGAACATCATCCCCGCACCATCCGCCTGATGATGACGGGCTTCGCCGAGCTGGAAGAAACCATCAGTGCCATCAACAAGGGACAGGTCTTCCGCTTTCTGCTCAAGCCCTGGCAAACCGAGAACCTGCTCGATGCCCTTCGCAGCGCTGCCCGCACCTTCATCCTCGAACGCAGCCATGAGCAGTTGCAGGACGAGCTCCGGCAGCTGAACGACAAATTGCGTGAGATGAACGTCGAGCTAGAAAATCGCGTCGCGGAGCGGACCAAGTCGCTCGAAGAGGCGTATCACGAGCTCGAGCACAAGAACAAGATGCTCGAGAAGCTCGCCCTTACGGATCCGCTGACGAACCTGCCCAATCGCCGGGCCATGGACCGCCTGGCCGAGCGCGAACTGCGCCGCCGTGAGCGCTATCCCGGCTCGCTGGCGATTGGCCTCATCGATGTCGATCACTTCAAGCAGATCAACGATCGCTACCTGCTGCCCGGCGGCGACCGGGTCCTGATCGATCTGGCTCGTTGCCTCAACACCTCGGTGCGCACCGTCGACTTCCTCGGCCGCATCGGCGGCGAGGAGTTCATGGTCATCGCGCCGGAAACCGACATGCAAGGCGCGATCGTCCTCGGCGAGCGCATTCGCTCCACCGTCGAGCAGGCGGAGTTCGCGTACAAGGACAACCCGATTTCGGTGCGTGTGAGTATTGGTTTCGCGGTGGCGGATGCGGGGGTGGAAACCGATTACGAAACGGTCAAGCACCTGGCCGCCGCCGCCCTGTCCGAGGCGAAGAAGACGGGCCGCAACCGCTGCGTCTTCCTGACCATTCCGAAGCTCCCTTTTGAGCAAGCCGGCATTGCTCCCGCCACTCGAGGCTCATGACGGCTCCGCCGTCTGCGCCGATGCCGGCGTATCCACCTGACCGAGCACTTCCTCGATCTGCTGCACGACAAAGCTCAGCGACAGCGCCGCCATCTGAAAATTCGTGTGATCCGACACGCGCCGATAGTTCTCCGCGAAGAATTCGGCCGCCTTGCGCAACTTCGAAAGCTTGCCACGCGCCCGCCGCACGTACTCGGCGGCATCGTTGCGTTGCAAGCTGGGCTCGACGGCGCGTGTGTAATCGAAAATGGTGCGATGGACGTCGAG
>DASRSQ010000466.1:0-3797 GCA_035656475.1 Gemmataceae bacterium
TGATGCGATCGACGCCGGTCTCGGCAATGCCGCGAACGGATTGCAGCGTGACGCCGCCGGATGCTTCGAGCAATACCGTCGGCGCGACGGCATTGCGCCGGCGCACGGCTTCGCGCATCATCTCAAGCGACATGTTGTCGAGGAGAACGATATCCGGAGCGGCAGCCAAGGTTTCATCGAACTGCGGTAGCGATTCGACCTCGACTTCAACCGGGATGCTCGGATTGGCAACTCGAAAGTCGCGAATCCACTTTGCCAGATCGCGCGGACTGGGCATGGCCTTCCAGTGGTTGTCCTTGATCAGGATCATATCGAACAGGCCCATGCGATGATTGAATCCGCCCCCCTGGCGCACCGCGTATTTTGCCAGCACACGCCAGCCAGGCAACGTCTTGCGTGTGTCGAGAATCCGCGCCGGCAAGCTGGCCACCGCATCGACGTATTGACGCGTCAGCGTCGCGATGCCGCTCAGATGTTGCACGAAGTTGAGAGCAATCCGTTCCCCCGCCAGCACGGACGTCATCGGTCCCGAGATACTGGCCAATGGATCGCCGCGCCGCACTCGTGAGCCGTCGGCGATGTGTGGCGTGAATAGCAAGCGCGGATCGATGCGTGCAAACACCATCTCGGCAATCGGCAGGCCGGCAACCACGCCCGCCTGACGCGCTACCATCGTCGTCGAACCGTCCACGTCGGCCACGAAACTCGCGGTCGTGATGTCCCCCGGCACGCCGGCCGAACCAAGATCTTCCTGCAAGGCCAATTCAATCAGCCCGGCGGCTGCCGATATTTCTGTCGCACTTAGCGAACCCATGTCGTCACCGAAAAACGTAACGGTTGAGCGGATCGCGTTCCTGCTGCCTGACGAGGATCTAATGATTTGCCCGCAATATCGGCCACATGGTCTCGCGATATTCTCTATGTCGCCTAATTCTTAAGCGCGAGCAACATCATGAGCTCCATCAGCAATCTCGGCACGACTGGCATTAACAATCTTCTTTGGCCTCAAGATAATACAAACGCCGACGGTTCCACCAATCCCACGGCGAGCAGTCCAATCGATACGGTCAGCATCTCCGGACCGGGTCAGTTGCTCAGCGAACTGCAGCAATTGCAGTCCACCGACCCGGACAAACTGAAGCAGGTCGCGTCAGACATCGCCCAGCAGCTACAGAGCGCCGCTCAGCAACAGGGACAGCAGACTGGCTTCGGACAGTTCCTCGACAATCTCGCGGGCAAATTTGAAAACATCGCCAATGGCGGCGACCTGTCGCAACTTCAGCCGGGCCAGCAGGTGCACGGGCACGGGCATGGCCATCACCATCACAGCTACGACAGCAACGGCCAGAGTGTTGATCCGACGTCTCCGACTTCTGCCACCGGCGATCCAATTGATCAGTTGCTTGCATCGATCGCCGGTACCGTGAGCCAGGCGCTGCAAAGCTGATTCTGCTCGAGCGCGGTGTGTTCATTTGAAGTATTCTACCGCGTTGCGAAACAGCCGCAATCCGTCTCCTTCGGACGCCAGGCCGAGGCGCGTCCATTGCGGATGCTGCGTCGGCAGCACGTGTCGCTCCGGATGCGGCATCAATCCCAGCACGCGCCCTGTCGGATCGCAGACGCCGGCGACATCGGCTTGCGACCCGTTCGGATTAATCGGAAAGCCGCCGGCGTTGCCGTCCTTGTCCACGTAACGTAGTACGACCTGGCCCGATTGGATCAGGCCGTTGAGCACCCATTCCTTGACGCACACGAAGTTACCTTCGCCGTGGGCGATGGGCAGATGCAGCCGGTTGTACCCCTTCAAGAAGGGACAACGCCCCGGCGTCGCTTGCAGGTGAATCCAGCGATCCTCGAATTTGCCGTGCGCGTTGTGAGCGAGCGTTGCCACCGGGCCTTCGTCGATATCAGGTGGCACAATGAGCCCGGCTTTCAGCAGAACCTGGAAGCCATTGCAGATGCCGAGCATCAGCCGCTCCTTGTCGCGGAATTCCCGCAAAATATCGCCCAGAAAATGCTGCAACTGGACCGCGAGAATCTTCCCGGCGGCGACGTCGTCGCCATAGGTGAAACCGCCGGGAATCGTCAGAACCTGATACTGCAGAAGGATTTTCGGATTGTCGCGCAGGCGCTGGATGTGCAGGCGTGCGACCTCGGCGCCGGCTCTTTCGAAGGCGAATTGCGTCTCCATATCGCAATTCGCGCCAGGGGCTCGCAGGATCAAAACGCGTGGCTGAGCCATGAATTTCTCGCAAAAAAGGCCGATTTTCGAGGAAAAGAGCTTGCGATGGGGAAGCAGGTCCCCCATAATCGGTTTACGCTTTTTGGCGCGCGTGTCCCGTGAAAAAGGCATTTTTCATGTGGCCGTAACCTCTCGCAAAGCAAGAATTTGCGAGAGGCAGGGGATTATTTTCGAAAAAATAATCATCTAAACGTTGCCGCGCGAACCTGTCGATGACTATACTTCTCTATGCGTCAGTGATGACGCGAAAGAAATCGCTGCTCGCAGCGGTTTTTTTACTTGTTCTTTGACAACTCGGTAAGCACCTTTTTAATTGCCAATGCGAGGATGTGTTATACGCTCTTAGGGGCATGACACAAACTCGCAATGACGAAGTGGTGGAAAATGTTAGCAGTTGCGTAAGCAACGGTTGACCGCTTCCAAGACTCGTCATTCATTTGAGTCGTGACCTGAGAGTGACCAGAAACGTCAAGCCAATGCAACTTCACCTTCCCCGATGGTTTAGCCACTTTCGGATGAAGCGGTTGCGAAAGCGGTTCGATATTGAGGCGGCCGAAAGGCCGTTTTTAAGCGAATAACTTTTGAAGGGTTTGATCCTGGCTCAGAACGAACGTTGGCGGTGTGGATTAGGCATGCAAGTCGAACGAATGCTATCTGTGTAGCAATACATGGGTAGAGGAAGTGGCGAAAGGGGCAGTAATGCATGGATAACCTACCTTGGGGTTGGGCATAGCCGTTCTAACGGACGGGTAATTCCCAGAGATTCAGCGGGGCGGCATCGTTCTGCTGGGAAAGAATTTCGCCTCGAGAGGGGTCCATGTGCTATTAGCTAGTTGGTGAGGTAACGGCTCACCAAGGCTAAGATGGCTAGCGGGTGTGAGAGCACGACCCGCGCCACTGGCACTGAGACACTGGCCAGACACCTACGGGTGGCTGCAGTCGAGGATCTTCGTCAATGGGCGCAAGCCTGAACGAGCGACACCGCGTGCGCGATGAAGGCCTTCGGGTTGTAAAGCGCGAAAGTGGAAAGAAAGGGAAACTTGATCGATCCACAGTAAGGACGGGCTAAGTTCGTGCCAGCAGCCGCGGTAAGACGAACTGTCCTAACGTTGTTCGGAATCACTGGGCTTAAAGGGCGCGTAGGCGGGCCGACAAGTCAGGGGTGAAATCCTGCAGCTTAACTGCAGAAGTGCCTTTGATACTGTTGGTCTAGAGGGAGATAGGGGTGTGCGGAACTTCCAGTGGAGCGGTGAAATGCGTTGATATTGGAAGGAACGCCGGAGGCGAAAGCGGCGCACTGGATCTCTACTGACGCTGAGGCGCGAAAGCCAGGGGAGCAAACGGGATTAGATACCCCGGTAGTCCTGGCCCTAAACGATGAGTACTAGATTGTAGACTTATCATGGGTTTACAGTCGAAGCAAAAGTGTTAAGTACTCCGCCTGGGGAGTATGGTCGCAAGGCTGAAACTCAAAGGAATTGACGGGGGCTCACACAAGCGGTGGAGCATGTGGCTTAATTCGAGGCTACGCGAAGAACCTTATCCTAGGCTTGAC
>DASRSQ010000467.1:0-8614 GCA_035656475.1 Gemmataceae bacterium
GGTAAGCCAATGCCCGGCGCCCGACGCATTATTCTTGTACAGACGTGCAGGACCATTCACGTAAGTCGCAAGCAAGTCACATCGGCCGGTTCCGCAAATATCACCCACGCAAAGTCCGCGGCCTATGCGAGGCCTAGCGGTAAACGCCGGATTGGATTCCGAAATGTCTCGAAGTTTCCCGGCCCCATCATTCGCAAACAACTGGTTCTTCTCCTCGTAGTCTTCCCAGAAAAAAAGCGTGGTAGCCTTCGCGCCGGCAGCACGCGACACTCGGCCATTCACGACAGCAAGATCGACGAAGCCGTCTTGATCAAAATCGGCCAGCGCGATTCCAAAACTGGTCCCGCGCCAGCGCGCTGATGCCAATCCGACCGGCACCGTTTGGTCGGTAAAGAATCCAACAGGGCCCTGTTTCCAGTAGGTGTTGGTTTCTTCCGACAAGTGCGTAGCGATAAGGTCCAACAGACCATCGCCATCGACGTCGGCGTAGGCGACGCCCATGTTTGCTTCTGCCTGTCCGGCCATATTGAGCGCACAACCGCGCAAGAGGGCCTCATCGTGAAACGTGCCGTTTTTTTGATTGATCCACAGATGGTTGGGTTTGCCATCATTGGCAACAAAGATGTCGGGCCAACCGTCGCCATTGAAGTCGGCACAGAGCACGCCTAGCCCGGAACTGGGGCGGCGCCCCATCCCCGATCGAATCGTCACATCTTGAAAGGAGACGCGTCCCTCTTTCAGTCCTAGGTTGCGATAGAGCTTGGCTGCCGTGCCATCAAAGCTTCCCGGGTGGCAAAAGTCGGGCCGCCCACTCGTGCCCTTGCACGGTGTCCCGGGACTGTAGTCAACATAATTGACGACCACGAGATCGAGCCAGCCGTCCCGATCGAAGTCGATGAAACTGGCGGACATTCCCCATTGCAAATTCTCGAGCCCAGCTTCCTTCGTTACCTCCCGAAATGTGCAATTGCCGTTGTTGAGGAAGAGCCGAATCCCTCGAAACTCGGTGACGACAATATCGGGCCAGCCGTCATTGTTCACGTCGCCGACGGCCACGCCCATGCCTTCGCCGGCAATATCCAAACCGGAGCGGGCACTGATATCTTCAAACTGGCCGTTCTCCTTTTGCCGAAACAGCTGGTTCTTCGCCGTCGAGCCCGCGCCGCCATTTTGAATGAGGTAGATGTCCAGTCGGCCATCATTGTCGATGTCAATGAGGGCCGCTCCGGAACCCATGATTTGCGGAAAATGGTAATTGCGCGATGCGCCCGGGACGTGGGTGAACTTGATTCCAACCGATTCGGTGACATCTTCAAACCATGGGTGATCGTGTGCGTTGATGGGAGGTGGCGCGCTGTCTCCCTTCAGAAAGAAATACGCTGAAACCGCCACCGCCGTAGCAGCGATTGGCACGACGATCCATTTTCGAAACATGGGACGTACCTGCATCCCATTCGGAGAGGAAAATGGAATGTGAGATTTTGTTACGGGCTGATTCTAGCACATTCGCCGCAGGTTTGGCCACTTGTTTCGTCGCGCGGAGCCGACGCCGCCGGAACGATCCGCGGCCCCCGGTTCGCGGATCATCCAGATGAAGTAACCCTCTGATCAGACGGCCGCGTGCAAAGGATTAATGAGAAGCAAGGAAGCGACTATTCCCGGAACATTCTGGATTTTTTAACAAGAATCTTTGGCACCGCATTGAATCTAATGAAGTTAACATTTAGGATATTCACAGGCTATTTTTCCGGGTAGTGGGCTTTGCCTATGAACCTGCCCACAAACCGAAGTTTGTGGGCAGCGAAGTGAGTTTGTAGGCAACCTAATTGTCGTTGCTTGGTGGAGGCAGTTGCTTCGGTTGCTGATCGGCAAGAACAATCCCGCCAGCCGCCTCAAGGGCCAACCGTGTCTCAGGAGGAAGGGATGCTGGTTTTCCTGTCAGCCGCCGACTAGCTTGATCGGCGGCGCTTGCGGCAGAGAGCTTGACGAGCTTGTATGACTTCTTGTTCTTGAAATACTCTGGCATCTTTTTCGGAATGTAGACCGTATTGAGCCATTCGTCGAACGCTGGGCGCAGATCCGCGCCATACACGAGCACCTCAACGATGATCTCAAGATGAGGCATGTCCAGCAATGCGGTCCCGATTGGCTCAGGAAGATTCACTTCCTTGCGATAATTCGCCCAACACTTGCCAATCGAACCATCTGGCAAATCGCCATACTGGAGCGGCAGATGGTGTTTCATCAGTTCGTCTTCGATCATCAGGATTTCAACCCCGGTGGCCGTGTAGGTGGTGAACGAGCCGTAGGGAAAATGTTGCTGAAGGTAAAGTCGGAGCCATTGAACAGTTTCGGAAAGCCGTTCGCTCCACGCGCGGGCGATCAACTGTTCTGGCGCTGGCACCGATTGCGAAGGTGGAGAAAGGTGAAGCTCGGCCCGGCGTGTCTGAACGGCGAAGTATCGCTTTGCTGCCGCAATCTGAGGCTTGTCGGCATCGCCATTCAGGGCAATCAGGTACGCGCCGAAGCGGCTCACTTGCACATCTCGGCTAGGTGTGCCGCCGTTTGGCCTCACTTTCGTGATATCACGAAAGTGATCTGAGATTTCATAACCACTGCTGCGGCAATTGCTTTCGGCCTTGCGAACGACTTTTTCCATGTTCTCCCAGCGCTCGTATCCGAACGGCTCCATCAACTCACGGGCGCTCCACCATTCTGTCCCATCGCTTTCTTCGTGCCGAAGGGCGTCGAACGGTGACCATCCCTGGCGGTTTGGCAAATTCACGATAGCCATACCCTAACTCCTAGTTGGCCCGCAACCGGCTTATGCGAAGTGCATGAACGTTCTGCGGGAAAAGTAATGGGCGAAAACGACAAAACCGCACCGGCGGGCATTGCCAACCTTGCGCGGTTTTGTTATTGACAGCATTCGGATAGGTATGGTAAAAGCGTACCATCCTCGACGCTCCTGTTGAGGAACGGCCTCACTAGCCGTGCGCTTGGATCACGAGCCCCTTGCCGTGGAAAGCTAAGGCTCTAAACTCCAATCGCTACTTCCAAAACATGTTCTTCTGTCCGACCCGCTGCAAGGCGGGTCTTTTTCGTAACTCACTAATTGCAGCTGAGTTACGACAACGAATCTACTCTTTTGTCCTTTTCCGTTCAATATGCGTTTGACAAAAAAAAGGCGCAGCACGTCTATATACGTCCTGCGCCTGCAAGCTGCAAACAAAGCGCGCGGACTTCCTGGCTGTCCTGGGCGTTTCTGGACATCCATGTCCGCCAAGTTTGGTGCCAACTCCGGTGAGATAGCCATGAAACTGTAATCAATCGTCCAAATAAACGCAATACGCATTTTTCAGTATTTAGCCAGCGCCGATGGGAAGCTCATTGCAATTCTTTTCCGACCAGAAAACCGGCTCGATTCCAAGCTCATACATTTCGTGAATCAGCACGACTATGTTGTGGCACACCACCTTCATCAGCGTCTCGTTGACCATCGCCGCATCGGTCTTGGATCGAACGCTGTCGCCAAACTTCCGCTTGATCATGCTCACCGTAGATTCGGCGTTCGACCTCTTGTGATAGTGCGTCAGAAACTCGTCGCGCTTGAAGTTGAAGTAGTGGAACATCTTCTCATACAACCCGCCAGCGCCGCCAGTAGCGTTGCTCTTGAATGGGATGTACCCCATGCCGCCCGTCGCCGCGATGGCTTCAAAGTTGGCGGACGATCCGTAGGCCATGTCCGCCGAGAACTCGCGAATCTTGAACGTCTTGCGAGTTTCCTTCGCCATGTCGGGCAACTGGGTTGTGTCAGCAGCATTCTTGTCCTTGATGACAACGGCAGTGATTACGTTCGTCTTAACGCCCGTGGTGAAGTGCAATTTCACCCACTCCTGTTTCGCCTTCGGCTTGCCGTACTTGTAATCGAACCAGCGCTCGTAGCGCGTCGTCATGAACCCAGTGCTGTCGCAAGCGAAATCGAGTTCGACGGTGGACAGCGGACGGCTCGATTCCTGGATCATTGATTTCAAGATTGGCGCAATGTCGGCGTTTTCCGTAACCTTCAAAATGCTGTTGTAGGCCATCGCCGACTTGCAGTATCCGTCAGCGACAGCGCCACGCATATCCGTCATGAAGCGACGCGCCGAGAAGCCCGAATAGACCTTGTAACATGCTCCAAATATCGCGTCGGCCAAGGGCAACGGCTTACGTCCTGTCTTCGCCGGTGGCGGTGCCTGGATGCCACGGCAAAGGTCTTGCAGCAGAGAGAGGAAACGCTCTTTCTCGTGCGTTTGGGCAGCGTTGTAATCGGGCCACGACTGCCGGTAGGTCTTGCGGACCTCTTCCTTGATCGTGACCGTCTTGGTAACGGTCGAGCTTCCGTCAGCATATTGCTCGCGTTGAGACACGATTTCGACCGCGAAAATGTGCTTGCACTTTCCGCCCGTCAATTCATGGTCAGGGCAGGTACAGCGCGGCCCCTCCTGATTCTCCGGCTCAAGATCGACCACATAGTTTCCCGTGCCAGACTGCGACGGCACGGACCACACCCCGCCCTTGCAAACGATCCGGCACTTTGCTGCGATCACCAATCCACGTTGTTCGCGGTCGTTCATTGCATCCCCCGTGTTAGCGTCTATGTAATTATAGACGGGGAGCGCGTGATCGTCAAGTAGTTTATAGACGGATCCTTTTAGATTGTTTGGATTATTTCTTCGCTGGGCCGTCCGTCGCGTCGGGCGTCTTCATCCACTTCAAGAACTCGTCGCGTTCCTCGTCCGTCAGATGGCGGAACGCTGATTTCGCCCGGCGTAGGTTTCCATCATTCTTCCGAATGCCTGCTGCGACCGCCGCCTCGGTGATCGACTTGTATTTGCCCTTTTGAAAGTCAGCGAAAACCTTCGGCTTGTCTTGAGACAACTTCAGGGCAAGCGTAAGCGCCCGAGCGCCCGAGCGGTAAGGAATCACCGGAGCAAGAGGCGTCGACGCCTCTTGATCGCCTCTCCCTTTGGCGCTCTTCCTGTCGCCGCCATGCTTCCTCCGTGGCGTGCTTTCCAGTAGAACCTTATGCACGTCGCCAGAACCTTCCGTCAGTTTGATCGCCTCTTCATAGGTGAGCGCGTGCTGACCCTGTCCCATGCTGGCACCGTTCGGAAAGGTGTAATGGAGCCAGTCCACGATGTTGTCGAACGGCTTTCCTTCGGCATCGGCGTATTGCGTCCAAATCTCGGCTTCGATGGCGCGCCGCAGAATGTTGGGGAAGTCGTTCTTGAGTTGTTCGCCGTTCTTATGGATACGGTCAAACAGGTGATCGCGAATCGCGTCGAAGTTGGCGCGAGTGAGTTTTTTAGCCACGACGAAATACCTCCAAAATTCGTTTGTCAAGACGATCCGCGACTGGGCGTAATTGCTCCACGCTCCAGGTGTTCACGATCACTGTGAACTTCTCTCGGAAGAAGCGCTCAATCTCCTGGTAATAGGCTCTCTTGAAGTCTTTCTTGTAAACGTGGATACCGAGTCGCCGAACGTGCCGATTTATCACTCGCCGCAATTTGTCTCTCTCCGCGATGGGGTTGTATCCTGGCGTTGGCGGCGCTGCGCTTGGTGCGCTCTCTTGTTCCAGGCGCTTCATGGCCTGAAAGGCATGGCCCATCTGGACCGAGTTACTTGCGCGATGTACCTCGTACAGTTCCTTAATCCTGTCGGCCAGCCTGACCATTTCCTCCATGACCTTGTCTGCACCGAAATGCCCACCGTCGAGCACCGGCGTGGCATTAAGCGCTACTATCGGGTTTTCCTGCGGAAAGAGTGTTCGTTTGCACTCGCAAGGGCGCGGCTGGCCACATTGCTCACACGGGCACCGGCACGGATATTGTTCGCAGATCGCGCAGGTTCGGTCACGTATGCCTTCCTGAGCTTCCAAGTAGAGCGTCTTGCCGAAGGCGAGCAATTGCGGAAAGGATGGCAAATAGATTTGCGCCGCCGTATCGTCATCGCCATCTTGCCGCCGAAGCGCGCGACCGACGATTTGGCGAAAGAGCATTTCAGACGTGGTGTAACGACAGAAAGCCACGGCTCGGATGCGCGGAATGTCGCAGCCTTCTGAGACCATGTTCACGGCTACGAGGTAGGGGTTATTGCCTCGTCGGAAGACCGCAATCTTTCCCGCCGCATCGGCATCGCGATGCGTGACCACGGTTGGACGCTCTCCAGTAAGACCTTCGATTTGCTTGGCAATCGCGTGAACGTGTCTGTCTTCCTGCGCCTGCCCTCCACCGTCTTCTCGCGTGAAGTTTTCGCCGCCGCCTGGGCGACACACGAACAGGCAGGCAGCATCAGGGTATTTGCTTCGCGTCTTTAACAAGTCGGTGTGCGCGAGTTCGATGATATGCCGAACGCATTCGCCGTGAGGATCAAGCACTTGCTTTTTGGCTTCCGAAAGCTCCTTGGCGGAAGTCTCGTCCAGCATCACGCTGTACTCGCGTTCGGTATTCCTGTCCTTGAGAAGCACCGTAGCGTTGATCTCTCGCGTCGTGACAGGTCGAACAACGCTTTCTTTGACGCCTTGCGGGTAGGTGTACCGATAATCCTTTACCGGCATCCGCTCGTTCTGCTCGTTCAGCACCGTCGGGATGCAACTGATAGGGTTTCTGTCGCTGCGGTAGAACGTTCCCGACATGAAAACGGAGAATGCCGCGAGATTCTTTATCTCCTCGACATAGTCGCCCCACGAGGAGTCAATTTCATTTGTGTGATGGATTTCGTCGCAGATCAACGCGAACGTCCAGCCGTCCGCTTTCCACATCTTGAGGGTTTCAATTGCTGCCTGATTGCAGACTTCTTGGTAGAGCGTGATCGTCGCATCCATTCCATCCGGGCGTGGCTGACGTGCTTGGCGCTTATAGGTAAAAAACCTATCTCGCGAATCCAGGCCCATGAGTTGCCCGAACGCGCCTAGCATCCCTTTTTCGGCATCACCCTGAATTGATCGCCACGGCATGAGCACGAGGACATGATCGACGCTTTCTGTGAGCCCATCGTCGCCGAAGCCGTATTCTTCGCCGACGCCGCCCTCCAGGAGCACCTTGGCGATCCAAGCGGCCAATGCGCTCTTGCCCGCGCCCATGCACGCTTCCAGCACAAAGGACGTGGCTCCTTCCGCGCGTTTTTCCAGAAATCGCTTCACGCACTCGATTTGCCATTTGCGTGGTCTGAATGCCATTACATAATCCCCCCGTGGAAGTGATGACCGCGCAAGGCGGCATGTCTGGGAAAGTGGAGCGCGTGGAATGGCTGCTGCCAAAGATCGGCAACGAGAGATGGATGGGCACACCGCGCCGTATTTCTACGGCGGCTGTCGAGGCAGCCTTGCATTGGTCGCTCCGGGTTCGCACCGAATCCGCACGTAATTAGCCAAATGGCCCCGACACGTCGCGCTTGCCGTGTCAGCTTGATCCCGTCGCGCATGCCGTCGGGACGCTAATCGAAACCTATGCTAGTCGTGGAAACAGGCAATAGGTAAGTTGCCCAGGTTGATTTGCCGTCTATCGAGGTATAGACTGTAGGCATGAGCGATAAAGCCGCTGATCCCGTAATGGAGCGCGTGCGCGATGCCTTCAAGGCATCTGGCATGTCCCTAGATGACCTCGGCCAAAAGATGGGAAGTGACGGAGAAACAGCCAGAAAAGCTGCGTGGCAGTTCTTGAACAAGGTTGATGATCCGCGCATTTCGACGCTTCGGAAATTCGCCGATGCCGTCGGCGTTCCGTTGGCGGATTTTTTTCCCTCAAAACCAGGCAGGCGATCAAAATCGGGCAGCTGATGAGCAGCTGTGCGCCGTGCTAGGCGAGCCCAGAAATGAAACTCAACGATAGCGCAACAATACGAGCGAAGCTCGAAACGTGGCTCAACAGGCTTTCGGAAGCTGGCTATCCCGAGTTTCATTATTTGGTAATCCAGTTTTGGACATTTCTGGGCGACAATCCAGTCCTCGATAGTCTTTGCGAGCGGCTGCAGCAGCACCCGGCACCTGCCGGTCACATGACTTGGGATGGTGCGCTTACGCCTTTATTCATCAGGAATTTTTCAGCGGAATTGCTGTATTTTGATACCGAACAGGATCATTGTGCGTTTTGCTATCACGTTGTCAGGCATTGCATAGCGGAGACCCACGCAGATCATCATCAGGACAAGCTCCAAATCGAGAGCGAGTTTGCGAGACGTTATTACGCGAACCCTTCACTGGCAAATCAATCGTGGATGTACGGCTACTTTGTCAAGAATATCGTTCGTCCGTTGATCATCTATCTTGAAGAGGCACTGGATAGCAACAAGTCTGTTCTTGCCATCCTCCAGCGATACAAGCATAAATGCGAATGGTTTCAGAGGCAGGCGTTACACGATCTTTGGAGTCACGCCGACAGCAAAGGCGAGTGGGTGCTAAAGCTGCATCTTTACGAGTATCTTCACGACAATGGGGTGCAGTTTATCATTGATCCCTATTCACCGCTTGGACAGGCCGACTTGGTTTCCGTGCCGGACCTGGTTTCCACGCAAGAAGGGAGCGAGCGACTGATTGCAGATGGCAAGCTGATACGGCCAGGGAAGGGGA
>DASRSQ010000468.1:0-6856 GCA_035656475.1 Gemmataceae bacterium
TCGGGACCATTCCGCGAGAATTGGGGCTGTAGAATGGTCCCGAAGGTCAGCTTCCAAAAATTCGCGATCCCTCAGCTAAGCCTTGACAAAGCACTAGCCCGTCCGCACAGGACAAAGAATTCGCGTTCCAGCGTGTGAATATTCGTCTCTCGTTTGGGAGCCCGCTCATGAATGTCCACGAAGCCATTTACAGCCGCCGGTCCGTGCGTGATTACACGGACCAGCCTGTGCTGAAGGCCACGGTAGAGGAGTTGATTCACGCAGCCATCCAAGCGCCCAGTGCGATCAATCAACAGCCATGGACGTTTGCCGTCATTCAAGATAAGTCTCTGCTGCGCAGTTTCTCTGATCGGGCCAAGGATCTCATGGCCAAGACCATGCATCTGGAGTTTCTGGCGCTGGAGTTGCGCGAAATGCTGTCCGACCGTGCGTTCAACATCTTCTATAACGCCGGCACACTCATCGTCGTCTTTGCCAAGCCGGTCGGCGCCCATCCCGATTGGGACTGCTGCCTCGCCAGCCAGAACCTGATGCTCGCCGCGCACGACATGGGCCTGGCCACGTGCCCTATCGGTTTCGCATGGTCGCTCTTCGAGAGCAACGACGTGAAGGAAGAGCTGGGCATCCCCGCCGAGTATCGCCCGATTCTGCCGATTATCGTCGGCTATCCGAAACAGCCCCCGCCCCCGGTGTCGCGAAAGGAACCCGAGATTCATTGCTGGAAATGAACAACGATCAAGACCTCTCAACGGAGGAGAAATCATGCCTCAAGCCAGCGCAAAGGCACTCGCGAAAAAACGAGTCACCTTCAAGCTGTCTGCGCCGCTAGCGCAGTGCGTGCTCGTGACGGGCTCGTTCTGCAACTGGCAGACGCACTCACATCACTTGAAAAAGGACAAAGCCGGAGTTTGGAAGGCGACCCTCTCGCTACCAGCAGGCAGATACGAGTATCGCTTCGTGGTCGATGGCGAATGGCAAAACGACCCGTTGTGCCATGAACGAGTTCCCAATTCCTTCGGCACGGAAAACTGCATCCTCCACGTCCTGCGGGAACAAACGCAAGAGGAACGTCCAAGGTCATCGAAGAACACATCGGGTGACGCGAACTGAGGCCGACGTTTGTGGGTTGACGACGTGGGAGGTTCTCGATGTTATCCGACGACCATTTCTTTCTTGATTTCGAGCGGCTCGTTCACGAAATGTTCGATGAATTGGTCTATCGCCGTTGGTCGCTCAGGCCCCATGAACTTTGGCAAGCGCCGGTCGAGGTCCACGAAACGCAGGAAGCCTACCTCATCGAGATTGTGCTACCCGACGTGCCGCCAACGCAAGTGCGGTTCGTGGTCACCGAGCGGTTATTGCGCATCTACCATCAATGGCAGGCCCGCACCATGCAAGGCACCGAACACCGCAGCGAGACATCTCAACAAGAAGTTGCCTTTTCCCAGCCAATTGATCCTGAACGGGTCCGGGCATCCTATCAACATGGCACGTATCGTCTAAATATCCCAAAGAAAAAATCCTTGGCTCCGACAAAGCCCATCGAAATGCAAATCGAGTGGGAGGTCCGTGTCACGTCCATGATCGAAGGAGGCGGCAATGCCTGAACACGGAGCTACGCAAAAGTCTGTCGCCGGCGCGCGCTGGCGCGTAAACGCAGACGAACTGTCTCTTCGTCTGGATCCCGCGGAGTTGGGCTTTCAAACAACGGCCGACGTTTCGCCGCTGGATACGCCGTTGGGCCAGGAGCGCGCCCTTGCCGCCCTGGAGCTGGGTCTGTCCATTCGCAAGAAGGGCTACAACATTTACGTTTCCGGAATGATAGGTTCAGGCCGCAAACAACTGGTGCAGCAATTGGTCAAAGAGCGAGCTTCCAAGGAACCGACTCCTCCTGACTGGGTTTACCTGCATAACTTTCAAGAACCAGATCGCCCCCTCGCCATGCGCCTCAGCAGCGGGCACGGCATGCGTCTCAAAGAGGGATTGGAGACGCTCCTTCAGCGCATGAGCCAGGATTTGCCCGCGGCACTCAAGGCAAAGGATTTCGACGCAGAGAAAGAGCGTTTGAGCGGCACCTACAGCAAACGCAGCGAGGAGATTTTCGATCGCCTGGTCGAGAAAGCCAGAACGCTCAATCTTGTCATCCGCCGCATGCCCAACGGCGTCTTGCTGTTCGTGCCCCTGAAGGATGGCAAGCCCATGGAGCCTGCGGACGTGGAGAAGCTCACGCCTGATGAACGGGCGGACCTTGACCGCCGCCACGAAGAACTCGGCGAACATGCCACGGTTTCGATGACGGAGCAGCAAGAACTTGCCAGGGAACTGCAAGCAGAAATCGAAGAGATGATCCGCGTCCTTGCACGGCGCCTCCTCGATCCGATGATCGATCGGCTCAAAGCAGACCAGCCGATCATCCAGCTCGCAGGTTGGCTAGATTCCATGCGCGACCATTTGCTCCATCACCTCGATCGCCTGAAGGATAAGGGTGGGCCTTCGATGGACCTGCCACCGGAGTTGCGCGCCGGTGTGCGACCCCAGGATCCGTTTCTCGAATATCGCGTCAATGTTGTCGCCGACCATTCACATGTCAACGGGGCGCCCGTTGTCGTTGAAATCTGCCCGACTTACAAGAATCTATTCGGCGCGATCGAGCACGATGTCAATTTGTTTGGCCGAATTACGACCGATTTCACACGCATCAAGCCTGGCAGTCTTCTGCGCGCCAACGGCGGCTACCTGGTGCTTGATTTGGAGGACGCCCTGACGGAGCCGTTGGTGTGGAAGCAATTGAAGCGGACGCTGAAGTCGGAGCAACTGCTCACCGAGGTTTACGAACCATTTTCGCTCCTTACGACCGTTGGGCTGAAGCCGGAACCAATTCCGATCGACGTGAAACTGGTCGTCATCGGTTCGCCCGACCTGTTCTATATGCTGCAGTACTATGACGACGATTTTCGCGACTTGTTCAAGATTCGCGCCGACTTCGGCCCCGACACGCCGCGCACGCCGGAAGGACACCAGGCGTATGCGCGCTTCATAGCCCAGACGGCGAGTGCGGAAGGTTTGCTGCCATTCGACGCCGGCGCGGTCGTCGAAACGATTCGCTTCGGTGCACGACAGGCCGGGCATCGCCAGAAGCTTACCGTCGAACTTGGCTATCTCGCGGATTTGCTGCGCGAAGCCGATCACTGGGCGCGCAAGGCTAGCGCCAAGACCGTGAGTGCGGAGCACGTTCGTCACGCCTTGGAGAATCGTATCTATCGCAGTGACCGCATTGCCGAGCGTGTCCGCGAAATGATTGCGGAAGGTACTCTCAAGGTGTCCGTGGAAGGATGCAAGATCGGGCAGATCAACGGTCTGGCGGTGTGGGACCTCGGTGACTACGCCTTCGGCCGCCCGAGCCGTGTGACCGCCTCCGTTGGTATTGGCCAGGAAGGCGTCATCAATATTGAACGCGAGGCCGAACTTTCCGGCAGCGCTCACGACAAAGGCGTTATGATCCTGGAAGGCTACCTGCGCAATCAGTATGGCGCCGAACATCCGCTCACGCTCTCCGCGAGCCTTGCGTTCGAACAATCCTATGGCTGGATTGAAGGCGACAGCGCGTCATCGGCCGAGCTGTATTGTCTGCTTAGCGCGATCGCCAACGTCCCCTTGCGCCAGGACATCGCTGTAACTGGGTCTGTCAATCAGCATGGAGAGGTGCAAGCGGTCGGCGCCGTCAACGAGAAGATCGAAGGTTTCTTCGACATCTGTCAACAAGTTGGCTTATCCAACACGCAAGGCGTTTGCATCCCACGCGCCAACACCCGACACCTTGAATTGCGTCCCGACATCGTCGATGCGGTACGAAACCAGCAGTTTCACGTTTGGGCAATCGACACCATCGATGAAGGGATCGAGCTGCTCACCGATCTAAAGCCCGGCGATGTGACGACGGCAGACGCTTTTCACTTCGTTCTCGATCAACGACTGCGCAAGATTCTCTCCGCACTTGAAGAGCAACCCGGGACCAATGCGATCGTGCGCACGCGCACACCAAGCACGGGACCGCACGCACCAACGCCGCCACCATTGCCCGGCGAAGAGGATTGAACGACCAGATCATGGCTATTGCACCTATTCCGCGGAGTGCGGTCAATTCACCACTCCATCAATCAATAGCCGATTCGTTTGTCTGTTTTGGTGCCTGGGCACATCTCTTGGCACGAAAGCTAGTGTCCCGTCAAGACTTTCTAGAATGGGGTTGCGACTTTTTGGAAACTGGCCTTCGGGACCATTCAACAGCCCCAATTCTCGCGGAATGATCCCAAAGGCCAGTTCCAAAACCTCGCAACCCCATATCTTAAGCCTTGACAAAGCACTATAGCGACTCGAGAGCATCCCGATTTGCCTGCGTGCCGCGATGCGATCTGATCACAGCCACCAATCGGATCATGTCCGCCTTCACCCACTCGGATGATGATCTGGGATAGATTCCACTCAGTACGCAGCTGACAAGAGGAGCGCGGACTCGCGAATGTGCGGAATCGCCCTTCTTGGCGCCGCGACAGGCACATCCAGTAAGCGTCAACGTCGTGTCGCCCGATTCGCATTTGATGCGTTGGCAGTTGCGACGGACAAGCGACAGCCTTCGGGTTACCGGACCGGAAGCCGCGACAATGATGAATTCGGAGCGGTCAATCGTGTTGTCGAAAGCACTTCGGACAACTCGTCTTTCGGTAGCCAGCGGCAATGGCGTCGGGCATTTTCAACACGCGCTGCTCAAGCAGAAGTAAAGTCTTTTCGATGCCGCCTTTCAGGCCGTTGGCGGTGATGGAACTCGTGTTCCGGGGCTGGGCATTGCGTTTGCCATTGAAGCGGAACCAGGAAGCGCGTTGTTCCAGGGTAGCCATGACTGACCCACGGTCCCCAATTGAAACGAGGTGACCATCGGAGCATCTGCAACGGAGGGCCAACAATGTTCCCAAAACGCGATCTGTGAGGTGAACACCGAAGGGGTTGTGCCGGTTTGACACAACCCCATGCAGCTTAAAGAGTGCCGAAGAGAGGACTCGAACCTCCACTCCCTAACGGGAACCAGCTCCTGAAGCTGGTGAGAGTGGCTCTCATTTACATTACAAACACATTGGGTTTACGCTCAACCCGTGACTGTCCTCGAACTTAGAGCCGCGCGGCTCTCACATCCACATTATAGGCATGTACTAAACAAATGGCCAATGTTGGCCCCAAAATGGCCCCAATTTCTTGTAGCAGGATAATTGTCCCTTACCTCGCTCTGATCGCATTTTCGGAAGAATATTGCCGAATTGGCGTCCGAGCGCGAGATACGCATTGCACTGAGAATTTGGCAAAGAGGCCCTTCGGTGGGTACCCCGCACCCCGCTCAAATATGCGCAAATCGTACCCAGCCACTACCCCGCACTTTTCCACGATCGTATGATTAGCGATTTTCGTGGGGCATCGGACGATCGTGGGCGAGCAACGCTGGTTTTGCCGCGGCGACGCGGATTGGAACGCGATGGCGGAACGACTCAAGCAGACGCCGTGTCCGCATTGCAAGGCCATTGGCACGCTGAATCGACACGGCTTTCTGCGAGGCTACGACGAAGGCGACTCCCAGCGCAAAACGGTCCGCGCTCGGCGGATCTTTTGCAGCAATCGCCATCGGCGCTGCGGCTGCGGTCGGACCTTCAGCGTCTGGGGTGCGGACAAAGTCAGACGCCTGAGCGTGACCACTCACGCGCTGTGGAAATTCCTGCTACGCGCCGTTGCGGGCAGCATCGCCGCTGCGCGTCGCGTCGTCGCCGACGGTCGGCGAAGTGACCGGACCTGGCAACGCGTCTGGAAACGGTTCGACCTGGGCCAAAGCAAACTCCGCACGGCCCTGTCGGCATGTTGCCCGCCACCGGAACCCCCGGCCGAACCATCGCGCCGGCCCGCAACGCAAGTCCTGGCGCATCTTCAAGCCGCCTTCCCCGATGCTGACTGTCCGATCGCCGCCTTCCAGCATGAGATGCGGACCTTCTTTGTGTGAGTCGGTTTCGGTCTTCCTGTCGTGCCATCGAACGCCTTGGGCAACCCACTCCCGCTCGCTCGCAAAGGGCGAGAAGATTCGCGCGCGATCGTCACCGAATTCTCAGCGCGCTTCGTTTCAGCCCGCCGGCGCGAATTCAGCATTCATGGCCGACAACGCAAGATGTCGTCGTTGGCCCTGCATCCTTTTGCTTCAATCTCCTTCGTCCACTTCGTTCCGCGAACCAACGGAGGATCTCGTGAAGCAGCCTTCGGTCTATTTGAAGATGCGCGTCCTCGGCGCCATCGACACCGTTCAGGGAAAAACCCGGCACGAACGCATCCACAACGTCGCCGCCATGACCTTTCTCGACGAGGACGGCAATCCGCGGCAGTTCACCTGGCGCACCATCCAGACCTGGTTCTACCGCTACAAAAACCACGGCATCACCGGCGTGACCCACCAGCCACGCAAGGATAAGGGCCGCGTCCGCAAGGCCACTCCCGAGGAATTGCTCGAAGCCATCAACGCCGCCAGGCCGCACTTCCACCACCAACGCACCAACAAGCGCGCCATCTATCGCTTCTGCATCGAGAAGGGCCTCCTCCAACCTGAGCGCATGGCACAGACCACCTTCTATCGCTTCCTGCGCGAGTACCAACTGCTCGCTCCGGACAACGACGACAACAAGATACGCCTCGCCTTCAGCATGAAGTTCGCCAAACAACTCTGGCAGGCCGACACCATGTTCGGCCCCTACCTCGACGCCGGCGCCTCACGCAAACCAACCAAGCTCATCGCCTTCATCGACGACGCCAGCCGTGTCCTCTGCCACGGCGA
>DASRSQ010000469.1:0-2574 GCA_035656475.1 Gemmataceae bacterium
CCGACGACGGAGTAGAGCCGAAGGTAACGCGGATCGTCCATGAGGACGTTCTTGAGGCCGTTGAGTGCGCTGGTCAAATGCGGCTCGGTCGCCACATCGCTGCGAGCCGCTACTTCGATGTATTTGCGCGCGATTTCGTCCGGGATCTCGTCGAGCACTTCGCGAAACGTCTTGTTCGCCCAGGGATTGCCGTTATCGTCCTGCCAGTGCCCTTCGTAGTACTCTTCCGGCGTACACATTTCCTTGCATTTGGCGTGGAAGTTCTGTAACGCCTTGAGCGTCTTCGCGCCGAAGTGAGTGCGGATATCCTTGTTGTTGACGAGGATTGCATCGCCCAGCACGACCGTGGGCCCGGTCATGCGCACGGTTTCCAGGCCGAGCTTCTTGGTGATCAGTTGCTTGACCGGGTCGGGGCCAAAGTGGGAATAGTCGTAAAGCTCGGCCACGCCGGCTTCATACATCACCGGCGCCGACGCGAATCGCTCGGTCAGGATCTTGCCGCCGACGCGGGGCCCGGCCTCGAAGATCGTTACTTCGCACATGCCACGGCAATATTCTTCCAGCATGCTCGCGGCAAAGAGCCCGCCGGGACCACCGCCAACGATTCCAATTCGCGTCATAAGAGCGACATCTCCGTCTGATTATCTGGCTGCCACGCCCTGCAAGATATGGAGAATCCATCTCTGTCACGACATGCGCTAGGCGTCCATTCAACCCCAAGTCTACGTCCCAGTTTCGCCCGGAAACACTTCTTTGTAGGCAAAATCGGACAAAAAGCCAGATGCCTGGATTTTCCTAACGCATTGATTAACAAGATGTTAGGCGCAAGCGTTCTCATCAGGCTTTCATGAATCGCCGTAGAGCCGGGCTGCAGGGGGATTTGTTCCGGTCGTGCTGAGTTTGTCTGCTCGCGAAACGTGTGCTAAAGTTCGAAAGCGTGGCATTCTCCACCCACGTGCGTCGCTTCGCATCATTCCCCAATGCACGACGGGGCGCCATGAGCAGGAACCTCCGCGACATGAAGTCGAACGATTTGCTACAGGATGGCGTCACCGAAATCATCACCGCGCTCGACGAAATCGACGAGCCCGAACCTGTCCTCCCGCTCCACGCCACCGATAAATGCTCGCCGCGTGATCCGGATGCTACCATGCACGTCCGGCACGCCGCCACCATGCACACCATCGCACTCGACTTGCCGAGGGTTCCCGGTTACGAAATCGTCGAGGAACTGGGACGCGGCGGCATGGGGGTCGTCTACAAGGCCTGGCAGCACAGCCTGCAACGCGCGGTTGCGTTGAAGATGATCCTCGCTGGCTCGTTCGCGGGGCCGCAGGATCTCGACCGCTTCCGCGCCGAGGCGCGGGCGATCGCACGGTTGCACCATCCGAATCTGCTCAGCATCTACGAAACCGGCGAATGCGAACGGCTTCCGTTCTATGCGATGGAGTACATGGAAGGCGGCAGCCTGGCGCGTCGGCTCAACGGCGCCCCGGTCCTGCCGCGCGTTGCCGCCACGCTCGTGCGCAATCTCGCGCAGGCAATGGATTACGCGCACAAGAACGGCATCGTGCATCGCGATCTCAAGCCGGCGAACATCTTGCTGGCGGGCAGCGATGACGTGCCGCTGCAGGATTGCGTTGCCAAGATCACCGATTTCGGCATCGCCAAGCATATCCATCAGGACAGCAGCTATACCCGCACCGGCGATATCCTCGGCACGCCGAACTACATGGCGCCCGAACAGGCGATGGGTCGGCCGGGGCAAATCGGACCGGCCGTCGACATCTACAGCCTGGGCGCGATCCTCTACGAGCTGCTGACGGGACGTCCGCCCTTTCAAGGAGCGACCGGCGCGGATGTGTTGCTCCTGCTCGCGCGGCAAGATCCCGAGCGGCCGTCGCACTGGGTGCGTTCGCTGCCACGCGATCTCGAAACGATCTGCATGAAGTGCCTGGAAAAAGACCCGGCACGCCGCTTTGCCAGCGCCGGCGCTCTCGCGGACGATCTTCAGCGCTTCCTGAATCACGAACCGATCGAAGCCAAGGCCGCGTCGTTGCTCGATCGCTCGATCAAGTGGACGCGCCGCCGGCCCGCCTTTGCGACGATCCTGGTCATGGCCGGCTGCATCACCGTCCTTGTGTTCAGCACGATGATCGTGATGACGCGACAGGCGCTCGACCACGCCATGGAAGAGGAAGAGCTGCGCCAGGTCGCCACCGAGCAGCTGCAGATGCAGCTGCAGCTCACGGTGCGATCGCAGGGCTTGCTCGCGGACGCCTATCTCGATCGTGGTATTCACCTGGCCGAGCGCGGCGACGTGCGTCGCGGCATCCACTGGATGGTGCGTGCCCTCGAGATCAGCGAGAAGTTACCCAGGGAGCCTGGCGCTTCGACCGACCTGGCGCCCGTGATTCGCATGAACATCGCGGCATGGGCCGAGTGCGTGTCAGGCCGCGAAAAAATGCTGCCACACCGGAGCTGGGTCTGGGACGTGGCATTCGTCCCCAATCAGCCGTTCGTCGCCACTGCCAGCCGTGATCGGACCGTGCAAATCTGGGATTCACAGACAGG
>DASRSQ010000470.1:0-2058 GCA_035656475.1 Gemmataceae bacterium
CGCGATAGTCGGCACTGGCGCGCGTCGCATCGTCCACGAACATGCTGTGCTTCTGCCCCTGGATCTCGGCCAGGGTGTAACCCATCGTGTGGAGGAAATTGTCGTTCGCGGTGAGGATGGTGCCGTCCATCTGAAACTCGATCATCGCCTGCGACCGACTGATGGCGTTGATGAGGCTGGTGTTGTCCGTGATGGCGGTGTTGTTGGACCCACGGGGGGCAACAGGGCGTGTCCGAGAGCGGGCCATTGCGTGATGCTCCAGTCGCGATTCAATTGAGTTTGAGTGTACTACTCACGCTCCGCGTGAGGCTGCCATACATGTACTTTCTCAGGCCGATGCGTCAGGGAACCTTGACGTCTTGAAGAGAAATTAACTTCACTTGATCGAGCTTGCGCGGGTCGAGCAGCTCGTCGATGTCGAGGAGAATGATGAGGCGCTCGTTCATGCGGGCGAAGCCGGCGATGTAATTGGCGCCGTTGGCCGTGACGGTCTCGGGAGCGGGGCGAATGTTCTCCTCGGGAATCCGCATCACCTGCGACACCGTGTCGACCATGCAGCCGATCGTGCGATTGCCAACGTTGACGACGACGGTGCGCGTGTCGGCATCGGCGGACTTGGCCTCCAGGCCAAATAGCTTGCGCAGATTGATGATCGGAATGATCGAGCCGCGCAGGTTGCTGACTCCCTCGACATACGCCGGCACCTGCGGCGTGCGAGTCACCTGGGCCAGGATGACGATCTCCTGGATCTGCTCGATGCGAAACGCGTAGTCCTGCCCCGCGAGCTGGAAGCCAACGAATTGCGACGTGTTCTTCTTCCTGGCAACCGCCTCGGAGACGACGGACAGCAACTGCTCGGCCATGACGGACGCTGCTTCTTGTGGAACGGGATCGCGCTGGAAGCAATACTTGATAATATCGCAAGAACAGGGAAGAGCAACAGAATGGTCGAGAAATATCGATGAATGCGTTGCATCCAATTATCCTGCCATGCGTGAGCAATGGATCGGACAAGTGACCGTCGTAAAGTGGCCTCCCCCATTTTCTGAACTAGAGTACATCACGCCGGACGAAATGCTCGCGCTCGCGCGCGATGCCGGCTTCAAGGGCAGATGTTCGTCCCCTCATGTACGGCGGGTCGAGCAAAGCGAGGCCCACCGCTGGTGGCAACACGCTTCTGGCCGTTCCGGTGGGTTTTGCGTTGAGACCTGCGAGATTCAGACAAGATGTGAATAGCACCCAGCGCGCGCCGCCCGTCCGGCAGCGCGCGCCAGCCATCGCCTTACGACCCGACGCGGCCGCGGAATTCGCCGTCTTCGGTGCGGATCTTGATCTTGTCGCCCTTGCGGATGTGGCCGGGGACGCGCACTTCGGCGCCGGTTTCGATCGTTGCCAGCTTCGTGACCGATGTCGCGGTGTCGCCGCGGGCGCCTTCGGGGGCGTCGATGACTTCCACTTCCACGATCTGCGGCAACTCGACCTGGACCACGCGGTCCTCGATTTTGAGCAGGCTCAACTTCATGTTCGGCACCATGAAGCCGCGCTGGGCTTCGGGGACCAGGTTCTCGTTGATGAAGGTCTGTTCGTAGGTCGACGGGTCCATGACGACGAACATGTCGCCGTCCTTGTAGGAGTATTCGTACTCCTGGCGATTGAGGATGATCTTCTCGACGTTGTCGTCAGGCGAGAAACGCTGTTCGACGACGTTGCCACGATCGAGGTGCTTGAGCTTGATCTGCCAGTAGGTGCGGAGGTTGCCGCGGGTTTGTTCGTGGCGGTCAAAGATGACCCAGACTTCGCCGTTGTACATGATGGCTTCGCCGACCTTGACGTCGCGCATTTTCATATTTGGCATGGGTAGGCACTCCTGAAAACGGATCCGTGAATGAACTGCCGCCACGCTCAAACGTGCGTTTAACGCGTGCGCGAACTGATGTTGTTTTCGTTCATCTTATCGTGAGGAGGGGGTTATAGCCAGATGGGTTCGCGGGGATCCGTCGGCCGTTATGCCGTTCGCGCCATGCAACGGACCACGGCAACCGAGTCGCGGGGGGGGGG
>DASRSQ010000471.1:0-5555 GCA_035656475.1 Gemmataceae bacterium
CCAGGTATTTCCCGCCGTCATCGGATAGTTCGACATTTTCCAGGCGAACCAGTCGGCGTTGTCGATTCGTTTCTCGCGTCAGCAGATTGTGCAGATCGCCCTGAGCTGACATCAGCAGATAGGTGAAAAGCGGATGCGGCGCCGAGGTCTTGTCGGGATCGAAGCTGCGTGGATTTTTGGTCAGCGCGAGAAATGCTTCCGTGGCCGCGTCCTGAATGAGATCGGACCCAATGCGCGAGTTTCGTTCACGAAGTGTCGTGATCATACACTCGAAAAACGCTTCGGCAATCTCCGCAGGCGCGACGGGATCCGCCTCCACCAGCCGTCGATGGAGTTCAAGTTCCTGTTCACGAGATAGCGGCGACTCGGACATTTGTGCGGAGAAGGGGGTAGCGCGCTGGTAAATCGACAATGCTACCTGCAAATCGCAGAAACGCAACGAAAAACTGGCTAGCGCGCATACGCATCAATGGGTCCAGCGTCCGTGGACGCCGGTTATGTGGCTATTGCCTCTCAAAAAACCCCTTCCAACGCACTGCTTCAATGGGGCCTCGTTTTTCCAACGAGGTTATTGTCGATCACACCGAGAAATCTAGCATTCTAAGTGTTCGTCGTCAACACCTTTAGTGCTTTGGAAGGGGAATTTAAAAAAGGGGGTTTAATTTGAACCGATTTCCTCTCAATACGAGTTTTCATCATAGCGATGCCAAATGGGCGATCATCACAGCGATACCAAAGAAGGATCAAGGAGGCTGACAAGTGACTATAAGCGTCGAAAAAGTGCTGGACTGCTTCCTGGCGGCCGGCATAAGGGCAACCGGCATAAGGGCAAGGCTTCGCCGGAGAGTGCACAACGATTCTGATGCTGACGACCTATCGCAAATGGCCTTCGTCAGGCTTCTTTCACATTGTAAGAAACATGGCGAGGTCCCTCCGCCAGTGTACGCCACCAAAATCGCAATCAACGCCTTTTACAGCTGGTGTCGAAGACGACCAAATCGAAACACCGTGCCTCTATCGGAGATTGAAGCAGCGGCTACCGTTTCGCCGGAGGCCGCCCTTGCCTTGGAGGAGCTACGGGCACAAGTTCGGGCAGCAGTCGATTCACTACCGCCGAAATATGCCGAAGTCGCCGCTAGGAAATACGTTCGAGGCCAAAGTGACAAAGAAATTGCAACTGAACTTGGTTTGTGCCGTGAGACTGTCAAATCGAAACTGAGGCGTGCCTTGGCAATATTGGCGAATCGGCTCGCACATATGTCGGAGAAATTAGCCTGCTAGTGAATTGTTGTCGAACTTCCTGGGAAGAAGCGGAAAGACATGTGAGCGTCCAAAATCAGTGTGGCCCCTATCTACGAGGAAACCATGGACACCCTATTGTGCCCGAATTGCGGGCAGGCGATCGAAGTCTCGGCGGTTCTGGCCGACCAGATGCGCAAGCAGTTTGAAGCCGACGCACGGCGTAAAGACGCGGAGCTTGCCGAACGGGAGCGGCGTCTCGATGAAACGGTTTGTGAACAACTGGCGGTGGAGCGCGGCCGAATACTCGATGAGGCCAAAACCAGGGCCGAGCAGGCGCTCGGGGTCGAGCTGGGTGATTTGCGCAATCAGCTTGCCGAATCAGCGGAGAAGCTGCGCGGCGCCCAGCAAGCCGAGTTGCAGATGCGCAAGGAACGCCGAGAGCTGGAGGCTGAGAAAAAAGAGCTTGAGTTGGCGGTCACGCGTGCCATCGACGATGAACGCAAGGCGATTCGCGAAGCCGCCAAGCTGGAGGCCGTCGAAGAGCATCGCCTGCACGATGCCGACCGGGAGCACCATATCAGCGAACTGACTCGGCAAATCGCGGACCTCAAACGCAAGTCGGAGCAGGGTTGCCAGCAAGCGCAAGGCGAGGTCCAGGAGGCGGAGTTGGAGGAGACGTTGCGGCGTCATTTCCCGCTCGATGTCATCGAACCGGTGCCCGTCAGCATGCACGGCGGCGATGTGTTGCAGCGCGTCCGCGACGCGCGCGGCCAGGAGTGCGGAGTCATTCTCTGGGAATCGAAACGCACGAAGTCCTGGAACGAGCATTGGCTCGCCAAGCTGCGCGATGATCAGCGCCTGTCCAAGGCCCATCTCGCCGTCTTGTTAAGCGTCGAGCTGCCCAAGGGATTGGCCACGTTCGATTGCGTCGATGGCGTGTGGATTACAGGGCGCGCGTGTTTGCTCGGCGTGGCTGCTGCGCTGCGGGCTGGCTTGCTCGAAGTCGCGCGCACGCGCCGTGCGTTGGAAGGCCGGCAGATCAAGACGGAACAGCTCTACGCATATTTATCGGGGACTGAATTCTGTCGGCGCATCGAAGGCATCGTTGAAGCAGTCGGCGCCCTGCGCTACGATTTGGAAAGCGAGAAGCGGTCGCATTATCGCATGTGGGCCAAACGAGAGAAGCAGCTCGAACGGGCCGCTCTCAACACGTCGGAGCTCCACGGCGAGATCGGCGGCATCCTGGGCGCCGCCCTGCCTGAGGTCGCCGGCCTCGACAATGTTGCGCCGCCGCACGATGCGCCGGTGGAAACAGCGACGGTGGATGCTGCTCCGTTGTAGCAATCAGACTGAAGCGCCTGGTCAACATTAACCAGATCCACGCCTGCAAACCCGCGGGAGAACTGCCATGGTCGAAGTCACCGATTTAATTCCGGTGCGTGCGCTCAATCAAGTGAGCTATTGCCAAAGGCTTTACTATCTTGAGTACGTCGAGTCGCTAATGCCAATCAACGAGCATGTGGAACACGGCCTGTTTTTGCATCGCCGGGTCGATGATCCTGACCTGCAAAACCGCACACGCAAAGACGGCGATACGCTGCACACGCGCAGCGTGCAGATCAGCTCCGAATCGCTCGGCATCTCCGGAAAACTGGATCTCATCGAGGAAAAGGACGGCGCACTCTATCCCGTCGAGTACAAACGCGGCGGCGGTCCAGTCGGCACGGATGCGCCGCCGTTCTATGAAAATGACGCAATTCAGCTCTGCGCCCAGGCTCTGCTCCTCGAAGAGGAGCACGGCGTCGCGATCCCAACCGCCATCCTCTACTACATCGGCAGCAAGAGCAGGGTCGAAGTTCCGCTCGGCGACTGGTTGCGAGCCAAGACACTGCAGGCGATTCGCACAGTCCGTGAGTTGTCCGAACGCGATACACCGCCGGCGCCCTTGCCGGCTGAGCTTCGCCACCGTTGCTTTGGCTGTTCGCTTGCACCGGTATGCCAGCCGGAAGAGACGCTCTACTGCCTTGACCAGATCGAACTGATGCCTGCCGCCGAGAGAGCCGCCGGCATCACGCGTGTTTTGCCCTCGGTCAACGAGGGCGCCGTTCTCTATTTGCAAGAACAGCGCTCCTTTGTCGGCAAGCGCAGCGAACATCTCATTGTCAAGAAAGACGGCATCGAGACCCAGCGCATCCCCATTGCCGCCATCCGCCAGGTCGTCGTTTTCGGCAACGTCCAGCTTTCGACGCAGGCAATCGACACGCTAGCGACGCTGGGTGTGTCCATCATCTACATGACGATGCATGGCCGATTCTCCGCCGCCGTGACGCCGACGATCGGCAAAAACGTGCTGTTGCGTGTCAACCAATACAGGGTGTTTTCCGATCCGTCGCGCGCGCTGACCCTGGCCAAGGCAGCGATCCGAGCGAAGATCAGCAACCAGCGCACGCTGATGATGCGCAGCTTGCGTTCGCGCTCACTCGACGATTCCGCGGACGGCACCGACGGCATCCGTGGCAGCGACGAACCGGCCGCCCGTGACATGGCCGACCTGCTCGACCGTTTGGACCGCATTACCGATCCCGCCGTCCTGCTCGGCACCGAAGGTCAAGCAGCTGCCATCTACTTCAGCCAGATTCCGCGCATGCTCAAGGCGACGAGTGCGGCGCGCGGTTTCGACTTCAAAACACGCAACCGCCGGCCTCCGCGTGATCCAGTCAACGCGCTGCTCTCCTTCGGTTATGCGGTCCTGCTCAAGGATTGCTACTCTGCCTTGTGCGCCGTCGGCTTCGATCCGTACCTCGGCTTCTTTCATGTCAGCCGCCATGGCAAGCCGTCTCTGGCACTGGACCTCCTCGAAGAATTTCGCCCGGTCATCGTCGATTCCGTCGTCCTGACTTTGCTCAACACCGAGCTACTTACGACCAAGGATTTTCACATCTGGCGTGAAGGAGTCCAGCTGACGGAGGCAGGCCGCAAACGATTCTTCCAGGCATATGAACAACGCAGGAATACGTTGGTGTCGCATCCAACCTTCGGCTACAAGATGAGCTACGGCCGCATGCTTGAGGTGCAGGCCCGCATGCTCGGCGCCCACGTGCGCGGCGACATCCCCGCCTACACCGGCTTCACCGTGAGGTGACCATGGACACCTACCTGGTCGCCTACGACATCTGCCATCCGAAGCGGCTCCGCAAGGTTGCCCGCACCTGCGAAGACTTCGGGTTCCGTCGCCAATACTCGGTTTTCATTTGCCGATTATCCGCAACGGACCTTGTAAGGCTGAAAAGCCGGCTCTATGACATAGTGAACTTGAAAGAGGATCAGGTGCTGTTCATTCCCCTGTGTCCGCGCTGCGCCGAGCAAATCGAGGCGTTGGGCCGGCCTGTGGAGAAGCATGATTCGAAGGACGTGGTGATAGTAAGCTGAAATCGCGCACCGACATCAAAGCGGAAAACTTATGAATGATGGCGCCTACAACGATTGGTTTACCAAGCTCACCGGGCACGCGAGTGCAAGATCATGGCAGAGAAACCTGGCCGAAGAACCGACCTGTCGGAATCGACTAATTCGCATTCCCACCGGCCTTGGCAAGACGGAAGGGGTGCTGGCCGCCTGGAGTTACCATTGCCTGAATCGAGGCGATGCCAGCTGGCCCCGTCGGCTGATCTGGTGTCTGCCGATGCGGGTGCTCGTTGAACAGACAGAACAGGTCGCTCAACAACTCGCGAACCGAATTCCGGAGTCTCACCGCCCGAAGATCCACATTGCGATGGGGGGTGAGGAATGCACGGATTGGTTCCTTTATCCCGAACGCCCGGCCGTCATCATCGGTACACAAGACATGCTGCTGTCGCGAGCCTTGAATCGAGGCTATGCCAGCGCGCGGGCTCGCTGGCCCGTGGAATTCGGTTTGCTGAATCAGGACGTCCTGTGGGTCATGGACGAAGTCCAGTTGATGGATGTTGGTTTGGCGACATCTGCTCAACTTCAAGCCTTCCGCGACTTCGATGGATCAAAGCATCTTCGTTCCTGCCACACCTGGTGGATGAGTGCAACGCTGCAACCCAGTTGGTTGCGCAGCGTGGACACCGCTGTGCATCACCCCTCCTGGGTGCAAAGCCCATGCGAGGTTCCAGATGACCAGCGCAGCGGCGGGCTCTGGGATATTTCCAAGCCCGCAGCGACGGCCACTATTGCACCTGAAGACCATGCTCGCTTTGCAAAGCGAATCGTTGCAGAACATGCCAAACTGACCGACGGCGAGTTCGGCAAGATCACGTTGGTCGTATGCAATAGGGTGAAGCGGGCCT
>DASRSQ010000472.1:0-2409 GCA_035656475.1 Gemmataceae bacterium
GACTTGGATCGAGTCTCTGGACCTGGTGAACATCAACCAGCTTTACGACCGGTATCAACAAGAACAGAAACCGCCGGATACGCAAAGTACGTCCGGTGGTGTGGGAGGACGGGGGAAGTAATTCCCCCTCCTACCCGATTCATGGGAAGTGCCAGCGGGATGAAATCTACTTGGACACGACGATCGCATTCATGATGCCGATCGAGCCTTGGTCCTTGTAGTACATCTGCACCCGGCCACGCATTTCGACCTTCTGGCCGCCGCTCAACTTGGCGATCTTGTCCGGATCGCCGATCTGGTTCAGGGAAAGCTTGGTCTTCGCGGTTCCCGTCAGGTGGACCTGGCGATCCTTCTGGTCGGCAACGACCCCTGTGACGAGCACGTCCTTATCCTTGTACTTCCCCTCCGCGGCGCCCGAATTCGCCTCGTACTCCTTGGCCAGGTCGGCGGCACTGATTTCGATGATCGCCTTGGGCCCATCGAGCGCGACCTCCGCGTCGTAGATCTGAATGGATTTCTCCATCTGCGAATGGCACAGCCCCGTCACCTTGACCTTTTGCCCCTTGCCCAGCCGCAGTGCCCTGGAGTGATCTTTCAGGCTGACGGATGGATTGACGCCAAAGGGATCCGCCGGAGCCTTCTTGGCGCCCTTGAGCGTGAAATGGTTCGCGTATACATCCTGGACTTCGCCGACGGCTTCGACGCGGCGCGGCGAATACTTCTTCTTGAATGCCGCTTCGTCGGTGAGCAATTCCCTGGCGAGATCCTCGGCCGTCGTCGTGATCGCTGGCTTTTCGGTGCGATCGACTTTGCCGAGCTTGAAATCCTTGAATTCCGCGGTGCTCAGACAGATACCGCCGCCGCCACAGCAGCAGAGAAGCAACACACCCACTCCGCCACCGACCATGGCGAGGATCATGCCTGTGCTCTTCTTCTTCGGCGCGGCGGCATCGTCCGCCGAGGCCTTGGCGCCTTTCTTCGGCTTAACCGCGGCTTCCTCGGCTTCCGACTCTTCTTCCTCCTCGGGAACGGCGAAAGCTTTGCCACACTTCGAGCATTTGATCTTCTTGCCCGGCGTCGGCGCGGCAGCAGTCTTCACGGTGGCGCCGCAGTGCGTGCATTGGATGGACGGCATGGAACCTCGAGCGGTAAAGGAATGCGCTGTTGCCTGTCAATGGTAGCAAATCACCTCTCGTTCCCAAACTCCGTTTTTGAACGCGCCTTTGGAAACTCCGTTTCCCGAGACGAACAGAAAAAGATGTCTTCGTTGCCAAAACGCGGTCCGGGAAACGGAGTTTCACGTTGTGCGTTCCCAAACGGAGTTTGGGAACGAGAGTCCTCGATCACTTTGCCGGCACGTATCCCGGCGGCGGCGTGACGACTTCGAAGTCGCTGCCCTTGAGCTTGCGCAGCTCCGCGTGCATGTTCGGAATGCGTGGGTCCGGCGCGACGGAGATCGCCCAGTCGATGCCGTTGTCGGCGTTCATCATGCCGTACTTCTGCAACCCCTTCAAAATCGCCTGCACCTCGGGCGAAAAACCCTTGATGTCGAAGTCCTTGCGCAGCCGAAAACGTTCCCCCATCCGCGGCAGGTCGGCATCGGTGAGCCGACTCGCATAATGCGTCGCGGGATGCACGTAGGCGCGGCGCGTCTTGACGAACGTGACGCGCATGCAGTGCTCGACGATGCCGCGCTTCAGCTCATCGTAGCGCACCACCGCGGGAAAGAGCGGCAGGCCGGCGGCGTCGGTGCTTGTCCAGCCATCGGGCCGCAGCTTGTTCGACTTGAGATCGAAGATCGACGACTGGGCCGCCTGCCAGCCGTCGCCAACCTTCTTGAGTTGATAGAACTCGTACAGCATGCGATTGGTCGGATCGACCACAATCGCATGGCGATCGCCATTCTCCTTCAGCTTGTCGCGCTGCACGTCATCGAGCGTCTGCGCCTTCATCCTGGCGTTGCCACGCAGATAGTTGGCCGGCCAACCTTCGATCGGAATATTCGCCGGCACCGGGAACGGGCCCTTGTCCGATTCGTCGGCGTAGCTGACCACTTTGAAATCGACGCGCTTCTGATCGGGCGGGACGATTATATACGCCATGTCCGGGTTGTAGCGGAACACCTTGTTCGCGCCGGCCCGCTTGACGATGGCCGCCGAGTTCGGATGCACCGGCCAATCTTCGACGACGAGGTTCCACGGGTTGTTCTCGGGAAACACCTCGAGCGCCTCGCAAATCGCATCGGCCTCCGGCGTGTTGAATTCGATCACCTTGTCCACCTTCGGCATCTTGGCGGCGCGAATGCGCGCGAGGCGTGCTGGATCGCTCTTGACCTTGGCGCCGCCGGCAACGGCCTTCGCGTTGCCCCCTTCGAACCAGATATCGCTGAAATAGAGCGTGACCGTTTTC
>DASRSQ010000473.1:0-4424 GCA_035656475.1 Gemmataceae bacterium
TTATTAATTGATGCCGAACACTCGGCACGTCTGATCCAAAATGCAGCGACTCTCTGTGCTCTCCGTGTGCTCCACAATCTCTGTGGTTTGCATTTTGTCAGCGACAGAATACGACCGGTGAGCTAGAACAATTCGCGAATGATCTCGCCTTCATGGCCGAGATAGATGGGCCGGCGATTGGCGGTGTAGAGCGGGCGTTGGCGGTCGATCCCGAGCTTTTCGTAGACCGTTGCGGCGTAGTCTTCCGGTGTGTGCGGCTGGTCGGCGACGTAGCCGCCGTCCTTGTCGCTGCGGCCGATGATCTGGCCGCCGCGGACGCCGGCGCCGGCAAAGACGATGGAATACGCGTTCGTCCAGTGATCGCGGCCCTGGAAGCGATTGAGTCGCGGCGTGCGGCCGAACTCGGTGACGAAGCAGACGAGCGTCTCGTCGAGCAAGCCGCGCTGATCGAGATCGTTGACGAGGGCGGCGAACGCGGTGTCGGTCGACGGCATCATGACCCAGTGGCCGATGCCGTAGCGTCCCTCGCCGCCGGCGGCGTTGCGGATCGTGCCGCACGAGCCGGGATTGTACATGTAATCGTGATGGTCCCAGTTGAGGTTGAAGCCGCCGGGCAACTCGGGCGTCAACGGCCAGCGCACGTCGACGGTCACAAAACGCACGCCGGCCTCGATGAGCTTGCGGCCCACCAGGTAGCATGCGCCACGATGTCCCGCGCCGTACTGGGCCCGCAGCTGGGCCGGCTCGTTTTGCAGATTGAACGCGGCCGCCACGCGCGGGCTGGTCAGCATGTCGTGGGCTTGCTCGTAGAATCGATCCATGCCGCCCAATGAGTTCGAGTTGGCTTGCAAGTCGCCATCGATCGCTCGCAAGAGGCGAGTGCGATTGTCCAGGCGTTGTCCCGCGTTTTCGGGGCGAGCCTGCAGCGCATCGACGCGCCAGTTCGGATCGGACAGATCGCGTCCGCCGGTCTTGAAGACGCGCGTCGAGGCGGGCAGAAAGCCCGTGCGCGTCGCCGCGTTCTGTTCGTTGTTGCCCGGCACCATGATATAAGGCGGCAGATAGTTGCACGAAGTGCCGAGCAGATGCCCCGCGACGGAGCCCAGGTCGGGCATTTCAATCGCGCTGTTCGGATGCGAACCGGACAGGACATACTGCGTGCCATCGGGATGCCCGTTGGCGCCCGGCTTGGCGTGGAACATCGAACGCACCACTGCCAACTTGTGTGCGATCCGCGCGGAGTGCGGCAACAGATCGGTGAAGTGCGTGCCTGGCACCGACGTCGCGATCGGCCGATGCGGACTGCGATGCTCCGCGACGACTTCCGGCTTCGGATCCCATGTATCGATGTGGGACAATCCGCCCTGTTCCAGAATCACCAGCACATTCTTCGCGCGCCCGGCGCGGCGTGCGTTGGCGGCTTGCAGCTGAATCAGGCTAGGCAATGACAAACCGAGAACGCTGGCAGCAGCGCTGCGGAGCATCCCACGACGCGACAGCAATGGCGGCAACATGCAGACTCCGGCGGGAAAGTGGAACAAGCGGTTTCGGCGGGAGGGAAGTTCGCACTTATCTTATCGGATTTTTGGAGACAAGTATGTATTTCTCTCCGCTCCTCGCCGGGGGAGAGAGAGAGGGGCCGGGGGTGAGGGGGCGTCACTACTAAAGGGACTTGCCAATCGGGCCCCATCCCCCTCTCCCCCGCTGGGGAGGGGGGAAAATGCGATCACGTCTGCGCCACGGCTCCCAGCAGATGCTCGACCATCTCCGGCGACGCCTGCAGCGTGCCCTTGCACTTCGGGTAGTTGTTGCATCCGAAGAAGTACTTGCCCCAGCGGCCGGGACGCAGCTTCATCGGGCCGTCACATTCGGGGCAGCGCACGTCGGAAGGAGCGTCGACCGCGACGCTCTTCTTCTTTGCGACCGGCGCTTCCGATTTCAGCTTCTCCTTCAACTCTTCAGGCAACGGTTTCGTGCTGCGGCAGGTCGGATAGGCGGCGCAGCCGAGGAAGGGACCACGGAAGCCGCGTTTGATCACCATTGGGCCGCCGCACTTGTCGCACGTGACGCCGGTGTCGATCGGCTTGACCGGTTTGCCTTCGGCATCGATCTCGACGATGTTCTTGCACTTGGGATAGGCGCTACAGCCGAGGAACGGGCCGCGTTTGCCCATGCGTTGCACCATCGGGGCGCCGCATTTTTCGCAGGTGTACTCCGTCGGCTGACTCGTGACCACCGGCTTCCCTTCGTCGTCGAAATTCATGGTCGTCTTGCATTCGGGATAGCCGCTGCAGCCGAGGAATGGGCCGGACTTGCCCATGCGTTTGATCATTTCCTTGCCGCAGGTCGGGCAGTTGACGCCAGTGGGCGCCGGCGGCTCGCCCGGGGCCTGGCCTTCGACGGTTTTCTTCTTGATATAGGTGCACTTAGGGTCATCCTTGTAACCCGAGCAGCCGAAGAACTTGCCGAACTTGCTGAAGCGTTCCTCGAGCGGCTTTCCGCAGAGGGGGCACTTCGGTGCTTCCTCGCGCATCTCAATCTCGGCCTTTTTCAGGTCCTCGGAGAAGGGCCCGTAGAAGTCTTCGAGAACCTGGTTGCGCTGATACTTCTTCGTCTCGATCTGATCGAGTTCGTCCTCCATCGCCCGCGTGAAATGGAGGTCCATCACCTTCGGGAAATGCTTGACGAGGATGTCGGTCACCTTCATGCCAAGCGGCGTCGCGAAGAAGCGGCGGTCTTTGACCTCGACGTAGCCACGCTCGGCGATCTTCTCGATGATCGTGGCGTACGTGCTCGGCCGGCCGATGCCTTCCTTTTCGAGCGTCTTGACCAGCGACGCTTCGTTGAAACGTGGCGGCGGCTCGGTGAAGTGTTGCGTCGGATTCAGCTTGAGCAGGTTCAGCGGATCGGCGTCCTTCATCGCCGGCAGGATCACGTCTTCCTGCTTGCTCGACGTGACATAGACCTTGCGATAGCCGTCGAACTTGAGCGTGCGGCCCGATGCACGAAACAGGCCCTTGTCCGCCTTGACCTCGACGCTGGTGACCGCCCAGATCGCGGGCTTCATCTGGCAGGCGACGAAGCGGTTGTAGATGAGCGTGTAAAGTTTGATCTGCCTCGGCGCTTCCGGGCCGGTCAACAGCTTGGCCACGCGTTCCGGCGTGTACGACAGATCGGTCGGACGGATCGCTTCGTGGGCGCCTTGCGCGTCCTTCGAGGCGGCGTAGGTGTTCGCCTTGTCCGGCAGATACTTGTCGCCGAACGCCGACTTGATGTGGTCGCGGGCCATCTTGAGCGCGTCATCGGAGATGCGCGTGCTATCGGTACGCATGTAGGTGATGAGCGCAACCTGGCCCTCGCTGCCAAGCGACACGCCCTGATACAGCTTCTGGGCGATCGACATCGTCTGCTTGGCGGTGAATCGCAGCTTCAGCGACGCCTGTTGTTGCAGGGTGCTGGTCGTGAACGGCGCCTGCGGCTTCTCGTTGCGGTCCTTCTGCTCGACCTTGCTGACGACATAGGCCGCCGATTCGAGCGCCTTGGCGATCGGATCGATCTCCGCCTGACTCGTCGCCTTGAACTTCTGGCCGTCCCACTCCGCGAGTTCCGCGACGAACGCGCCCTCGGGCAACGGCTCTTCCTTGTTTTCCTCGGCCTTCGGCAACACCTCGCCGTCTTCGCCAATGTCCGCTTCCGACTCCTCTTCCTTCGGCTTCGCCCTGGCCGACTTCTTCGGCTTGCCCTTCGTGACGGCGGTGATGTTCTTGACCTGCAGCAGTGCCGCGACCTTCCAGTATTCTTCCGGCTTGAACGCCTCGATCTCGCGTTCGCGTTCGACGATCAGGCGCACCGCGACCGATTGCACGCGGCCAGCGGTCAGTTGTTCCGCTTGCGTTAAGCTCAAAAGGGGACTGAGCTTATATCCCACGACGCGGTCGAGAAAGCGACGGGCTTCCTGGGCGGCGACTCGGTCCATGTCGATATCGCCAGCGGCGGCGAACGCCTTCTGCACCGCGGTCTTCGTGATTTCGTTGAAGGCCACCCGCCGGATCTTCTTGTCCGCCAGCCCGAGCGCCTCCTTGAGGTGCCAGGCGATCGCTTCGCCTTCGCGATCCGGGTCAGGCGCGAGGTATACGAGATCGGCGCTCTTGGCCTGCTTCTTGAGCTGGGCGAGCAATTCCTTGCGGTCCTTGAGGTCGCGATAGGTCGGAATCCAGCCGTTCTCGATATCGATGCCAAGCTTGGTTTTGACCAGATCGCGCACGTGCCCCTTGCTCGCGACCACATCGAAGTTGGGACCGAGATATTTATTGATCGTCTTCGCCTTGGCCGGCGATTCGACGATGACGAGCGATTTCTTCTTCCGTGCGGCCGCCATTTCTTTCTCCTTGCAATTCCGCTTGCGGCTTCGCGCTCGCTGAGTC
>DASRSQ010000474.1:0-8620 GCA_035656475.1 Gemmataceae bacterium
GAAGCGCGCCGAGCAGCGAATAGCGATTCCCGGAAGCGTAGCCGCCGAGAATGATCCCGTAAACGCCCATCGAGCCGAGCGCCAGGATGTAGAGCGTGGCGATATTGATGTCGGTGACGTAGAGGTTCACGTTGTAGCCGAAGAGGGTGATGCTGTGTCCGAAGGGGATGACGGCGGCGCCGAGTGGAGCGAGAACGAAGGAAACAAGCGGTGCGACGAGGAAGATCAACCGGTCGGCGTTCGCCGGTATGATGTCCTCCTTCGAGAGGAGCTTCACGCCATCCGCGATCGGCTGCAAAAGACCGAACGGGCCGGTCCTCGTCGGTCCGAGCCGGTCCTGAAAGCGCGCCAGCACCTTGCGTTCAAACCAGGTCATATAGGCCATCAAGCCGAGGAGGACATTCAGAACGATGAACCCCACGATATAACTTGAGATCAATTGCTCGTACATTTCGTCCGCCCCGATAATGGCCCGGTTAGCTCACCCGAACAGATGCATTGTGGAAACGACGTACATGACAACGGAGCGCGCCGGGCGCTCCGTACCCCAACAGCATTCTATATGCGATTGACCGATCCGTCCACGAGGATCGCGCTCACTACCGATCAACCGACCCAAGAACGATGTCGATGGTCCCGATCATCGCCACCACGTCCGCCAGCATCGCACCTTGTGCCATATATGGCAAGGACTGCAAGTTCACGAAATCGGGCGTGCGTACGCGTAGGCGGTACGGCATCGGCGATCCATCGCTCACGATGTAATAGCCAAGTTCACCCTTGGAATGCTCGATCGACATGTACACCTCGCCCTTGGGCGGCGAAAAGCCCTTGATCACCCAGATGAAATGCCGCTGCATGTCTTCGGCGGTCGTCAGCACGGTGTCGTGCGGCGGAATCGTGTAGGTCGAGTTCCGCAACATCAGATCGCCGTCGGTCGGCACCTGATCGATGCACTGCTCGATGATCTTGATCGACTGCCGCATCTCTTCCATGCGCACCAGGTAGCGATCGAAGACGTCGCCATGCGAGCCGAGCGGCACTTCGAAATCGAGCCGGTCGTACAGCAGATATGGCTGCGCTTTCCGCACGTCGTAGTTCACGCCGGAACCGCGCAAACAGGCGCCGGTCAGGCCATACGAAATCGCGACGTCCGGTTCGATCACCCCGACGCCGCGCGTTCGCGACAGCCAGATCGGGTTCTTCGACAGAATATCTTCGTAATCCTGCTGCCCCTGCGGGAAGACCTGGCAGAAGGTGCGCACCATCTCCGGCAGTTCGTCCGGGATCGGGCGCGAGAAGCCACCGATCTCCATCATGTTCGTCGTCAGACGGGCGCCGCAGAACTTCTCGAAGATGTCGAGAATAAGCTCGCGCTCGCGGAAACAGTAGAGCGAGATCGAAAGCGCGCCGATGTCGAGCGCGTGCGTCCCGAGCCAGACGAGGTGCGAGGCGATTCGCGCCAGCTCGCCCATGATGATGCGCCAGTATTGCGCGCGTTCCGGTGCCTCGATGCCGCAGAGCTTCTCGACGGCGAGCACATAGCCGAGGTTATTGGAGGGCGCCGCCACGTAGTCGGTGCGGTCGGTCCACGGCACGAACTGCGAATAGCGATGCGATTCGCCGAGCTTCTCGACCCCACGATGCAGGTAGCCGATGTTCGGATCGCAGCTGGTGATCACCTCACCATCGAGGGTGAGCAACACGCGGAGCACGCCGTGGGTGCTCGGGTGCTGTGGCCCCATGTTGAGCACCATCTCGCGGCGGGACGCCGTCAGTTGGCGCTCTTCGCTGATTTCGACCGGGGTTGGCTGGGAAAAATCAATCACCATAGCTACTGTGGTCTCCGTAGTCGCGAACGAATTCTGGGAGCCGGCTTGGTGAAGCCCGGTTGAACGTATTCCCGGAATCCACGGAGCGGATAGTCCTTGCGCAGGGGGTGGCCTTCATCCCAATCATCGGCCAGCAGGATACGGCGCAGGTCCGGATGGTCTTCAAAGACGATACCGAACATGTCGTAGACCTCGCGCTCCATCCAGTTGGCCGCGGCGTGAATCGGTACGAGTGACGGCACCGTTTCGCCGTCATCGACCCCGGCCTTGATGCGCAAGCGCACGCGATTCGGGATCGAGTAGAGCTGCACGACGATATCGAAGCGCGGCGCATCGCGCAGGCGCACCATATCGACGGCCGTCACATCGGTTAGCAGGTTGTAACGCTGGTCGGGATGATCCCGCAGGAAGGCAATAACTTCGCGCAGCCGGGCGCGCTCCACGCGGATCGTCATCTCATCGCGAAAACTGATGGCGTCGACGAACGCGTCGGGGAACCGCTCGCGCACGGCGTAGACCGCCGGATGCAGTTCAGGATCGGTCGGCCCCCAGTACCCGGTGGCCCACGACTCAGCAGTCAACGCCGGGCGGGCGGGCAGTTGAGCTTGCTCTTCAGACATCTCGTGCTTCCTTCGCGGCGCTAGCGGCGTGGGCCGAGGGCCAGCTTCGCCTCTTCGCGCGCGTTGATGCGATCCTCTTCGGCCGCGTCGGCGCCATGCTTCTTGGCGATCGTCTCGTACTTGATCACCTTGTTCTGCAGTTCGAGGATGCCGTAGTAGAGCGATTCCGGCAGCGGCGGACAGCCCGGCACGTAAACATCGACCGGAATGACCTGATCGACCCCCTGCACCACAGCGTAGGTATCGAACGGCCCACCGACGTTGGCGCAGCTCCCCATGCTGACGACCCACTTCGGATCGGCCATTTGATCGTAGAGCTGCCGCACGACCGGCGCCATCTTGCGCGTCACCGTGCCGGCCACAATCATCAGGTCGGCCTGGCGGGGAGAAGCGCGGTAGAGCATGCCGAAGCGCTCGGAAAGATCGAAGCGCGGCATCGAGGCGCTGATCATCTCGATGGCGCAACAGGCGAGGCCGAACTGCAGCCACCAGAGGCTGGAGCGGCGTGCCCAGTTAAAGACTGTGTCGACGCTTGTCGTCAGGATGTTTTTCTCGAACCGGTCGTCGATTACACCCATTCAAGCGCCCCCTTCTTCCATTCATAGAGGAGGCCAAGAACCAGAATCGCGATGAACACCATTGCGACAATGTACCCATAGAGACCGAGCACACCGAAGGCGACCGCCCAGGGGAAAAGGAAGATGGCCTCGATATCGAAGACAACGAAGAGAATGGCCACCACGTAGAAGCGTGGGTTGTAGCGCCCTTTCGGAGGATCGACATCGGGCACGCCACTCTCGTACGGTTGAAGCTTGGCCGGGTTCGGTTTGCGCGTACGGACGAGCAGCCCAAGCCCAAGCAGCATCGAACCCATCAGGATCGCTGACAGGAGCATCAAACCGATTACTGCGTAGTCTACGAGCATGCCGCGCTGTCCTCCCTCGCCGCCGCGCCAGGGGCTTCCAACAATTGACGACTATATCATACGCTCGGCGAAAATCGGGGTGGTCGAGCAGCGGGAAGATGGCTAAGACTCACGACTACCCATCGGCGAACGTTCGTACCACGACCTACATTTTTCGCCAAACTGTCGTGAGTTGGTACATAGACGGTCCACAGAATGATACGGGTGAACTAGCAACTCTCACCTCTTATGAACCGTTCGTAGCCGCGTCGCTCCCATATTTTGTTACCCAGGTGACGAATGTGAGTCTCGCATTTCCCGCTTCGCCCGTAACCTGCCAGCACCCTTCGGTTGGGAAGACGAGATACGTGGCCTGGAATCCTGATTGACCATACGCCGGAGGGATTTCGGAACTGAGATCTGGCGACACTCCATCTAGACGTTTTCCTGTGATGATCAATTTTCCGACAACTCCAGGTTCCCGCCACCAGGGAAATTTCATTCGGATCGAACCATCAGATTGGACGTAATTCAGTCCAGCATTCACGACTCCAGCGGGCCAAAGTTCAGTGCTAAGCCCCTTATCGCCATATCGATCGTCTGCGCTGCCTGGACCGTGGTGAGGCACCGTAACCGGGCATGACACCGGAACACCTCCATCTCTTTTCACTGACCCGGTTGCACTCGTGTCTGCGCCCAAAGCGCCTTGCGATTCAGACGTTGCGCCCATTGCGCTGCCTGTACTGGCGGTTGGTACAGGCACAGGCGCTTTCGAGTGTGAACCAGACCATGGCATGCAAGCACTGAACAAGAGGACTGCGGCTATCAGTAACAGATATCGCATAGCGAATCCTTAGATCTAGCAGGACGGCACCGCCTAGGCAATGAGTCCGGCTCGTGGGGTCGAAAGAGCTTACCGTTGATTCCAATTCAGCGAACACAAAGGGTCATTAGTCAGGCGCGAACCTTCCGATATACAGAAGGGAATTGTGCAACCTCAAGTTGCCTCGTTGCCATTTGAAGAACGGGGCCTCCGGACCTAAGCGGCAGGCAACTGCGGGCACTCCGGGCTGATACACTCTGCCCATGAGCAGAACACGCCGCTGCAGCCGCCCCCACAATCCCCGGTGGAGTCGTAGCATTCACAGCATCGCCAGGTAAGATCGCCGACAGGGCACGTCCAACACCAAACGCAGTGGCAACCGAGGCATTGCCCGTCGTTCCCAAGACACAAGCCACAACAACCCTCGCTCGCAGCTACGGCATTCGGTGTCCCACCCATCGTAGCTGCGACGCTCGCCACCAAACCACCGCAGATTCTCGCAAGGAAGCGCCGTCGGCTTAGACTATCTGATAGCACCTCCACCAGTCGTTCCGTTATCATTGTCAGACTCCAAACCCTCATGCCGCGATTTCCGAGTAGCGGACCGAGGCAATTACAGTTACACCAACCAAACCGCGATGATTGCGGTGGCTCCAGCGATTCCTGCGGCATGCACGAACTGGAGCAACCGCGCTTCTTGCATCAGACCAGACAGCAATTGCGGGGCGCCAGAAGCGTTCCTTAGCAGAAAAGGTGCGATCCAGACAGACAATGCACGGCCCAGCCAATAGAACACAAACGCGGCACTTCCGTAAAGCGGATCGCCGATGAAAATCAGCCCCACCGTAAGTACCCATATTCCCGCGAACGTGAGCCAAGTGGTGAAAGTAGCACCAAGGTCTGAACCCCACCCGGCAGCGGCCACCAAACTTGGAAATTGCCTGGCCCAAGACCCATTAGTTTGCCGTCGAATCTGCGGAAGGGGAATCCGATTGTCTACCAGCTCCCGCACCAGGGCGGCAATTCCCACCATGACTACGGAGAGTCTGGCAATCTCTGTAGACCCTCCAAACCCGAGCCACCGTCCAAGAGAACCCACGATTGCCCCGACTGCGCCGCTCGAAATAATCCCGGCGCCAGTGAAGACGACAATGTGAAGAAGCCATTGCTTCCGCCGTCCGGCCACCTTCCCAAGGGGCCCCAACGCTCCGACGAGCGACCGCCCTCACAGGCCAACGAGTTGCGTCCAGCCGAGCACGAAAGCGATCATAAGAAGTACGAGCCGGACGTCCCAAATCATAAAAAAGGCGCTTGCGATGAAGGCACTGGCGGGTACGCCGAAGAGTATCCGGCGAATCGAGCGATTCACTGGATCAGTTGTCTCGGACCCTCGAATTTTGATCGTCGCGCGGATGCTGTTCATATACAACTCCATCAGATGCATCCACGGAGGGTACAGTAACGAGCATGCGCTCAACGTCGGACCCTCGCATTGGATTGCCATACGATTGAATGCGGCCACCGACACCGATAAGAACTGCGGTCGGCACGCCCTGAATTCCAAATAACCTACCAAGAGAATCGTCCGGATCAGGCACGATGGGAAAAGAAAAACCGTAAACAGCCGCGAGCGCCCTGCATTCTTTGATCGACGATCTGCACGCAATCACAACGTTACCCATTGACTTATATGCAAGCCCGTCAATCTCACGGAGGGTCGTCGAGCAAGTTGAGCATGTCGTCGAGACGAACAATAACGCCGTGAGTCGACCAATGAAATCCGAACTTCGAATCGGTTTGCCCGTAAGATCGAGCCGCTCAAAGTCAGGGACTGGATCGCCCGGTTTGAGTTGATCACTCTTCTCAAGCCCCGGATTGCGCTGAGTTACCATTCGAACAAGGCCGAGCAAAACCAGACTCTGTGCTGCAACTAGGACCCAGAGCGCGGCGTAGGAAATGAAAAACACCGTTCCCATTTCAATTCTTTCCTTCCGCTCTTATTGTAGCCGGTCGACACTCTCAGTCTTTCGCCTAGGTCCGCCCCGCGCAATAACAATGAGTTCCGGCATATGTAACAACCACGATCCGAATATCAACAGAAACACGGCCCCGAACACCGCCTCTATCAGAAACATGGCGGACGCACCGGCGGCAACCTCGCGCCATAGGGATGGAACCGAACCACCCGTAATTCGAGTGATAAGTAATCCAAGAACTAAGGAGAGGAGAAGAAACAGACGAGCCAGCGAACGTTGGGAAATCTCCTCGGTCGCGTCTCCGAAACAGCCGCAAGCGATTCGCCTTTCACGCTTCAAGTTGATGCCAATGGCAAATACAAAGGAAGTCAGGATCACGCAGCTGATGAGCAGGGCCGCAACGGTCGCCCAGCCAGACACGAACGCGATCGCGACAATGAATTCGGCCACGATCAGTGCAATCGCTAACTTGGATGACACCCGAGGAGAGAAGATGTCGTAGCCCGCAACGTCGCGCCCGAATGATTTAGGATCGCGTATTTTCGCCATCGAAGCGCTGCCGAACGCGAACCCTAAAACGAGTTGAACTGACAGGGCGACGTCTACCCCGAGCGATGTAGCCATGTCACGACCTTTCGTCCGTCTCGACAGCGGACTGCGCAACGACACCTCGCAGATCGAAGTCACTCCAATTCAAGTTGTTACTGATCGAACGGAGAGTCCATTTCGTTGACCAGATTTCGGGCCCTCGACCAGGTGTGAAGGAAATACGTCCAAACAACCGACGAGCGGCTGTAACGTGGATGCCCACCGCGCCACCAAAGACAGTTATCGACTTGGGATCGCTCCAGATGGAAAGACTGTAGCATGTCAAGCGGTTTTCAATGAGGAATGCACTGCGCAGATGCCCCGGCACGTGCACCGCCTTCTTGGCAACGCGGCGATAATCGAGGTACGTGAACAGAAGAAATAATGGATTGCGCAGTCCAAAGCGCGTTACAACGCAAGTAACTGAGGATTCAATGTTGTGGTCGCCAGGTGTGCGAAGTTGGCTGACCTTTTCGTCTAGTTCGTCATACAGCATAGCGACCTCGACGCAAGGAGCGCGGAACCTCATCCATACATCGACAACGGAAACATGTCGCAGACTATATTTCAGATATTTGCATCCTATCTCCAAGCATAGTCTCGTATCCTAATTTGTCAACCCCTAATAAGTATTCAAGATCCGGGCCGTTAAGAACGACCCAGATCATTAGAATTATTGACTCCGATCATGATCTTTCGTCCGGCCGTAACGTCGATACACGCGATAGCATCGTGCTCATCTGGTGTAGTCTGAAAGCCGTATGCCAACTGTTCCACACCACGAGCGCTTAGCCGCCATCTTCCAGCTCGTATGGCTCGTCGCCAGCGTTCGCCCTGGGCATTAGCCGTCGTAATCGCCACCGAGGGCGGCGTGAGCAGCGCTTGTCGATTAGGAACCGAGGCCATGTTCTCGACCGCGAGCTTGACGTCGTCTGGTTGAATCTCAAGATCACCGGCACAGAGTTGGTCCAGGCGAGCCGTATTAGTCAGCGCATTACGTCGCTCGTCTCGCTTCCGAAACAGGAGAACATCGCGGGGTTGGAGTTAGCCGATCTGGTGATCTCCCCGATCGGTCGTCACGTTCTGGGAAAACTAGATCACGCTGACTGGACGATTATCGAAGGCAAATTTCGAAGGCGCTGGGGAAGTTATGACGACGCAGGACTTGTGATATTACCAAAAGAATAAGGCCGGGGACCGCTACGCAGTACCTAGCCTCTGGACTCATTAAACCACAATTACCTGCACTTTGTCGATTCCCCGTGCGAACCAGAAACAACGTCACCGCTCAGGCCCAGCCATCATCCGGCCCCAGCCCATCGCCGGCGTACGCGCTGGGGGTTGGGATGAGCGGGACCGAAGGCGGAGTCGGTAGCGCTGGCCGTGTCGGCACCGGCGTCTTCTTGGGAACCGGCGTCGGTTGCGACTGACCGCCTGTTTCCGGCGTATTGGTGGCGCTACCGGGCGTCTCCACTGGAGTGACGCTCGGCTCAATCGGGGGTTCGTAGATCGGCTCTGGCGTCGGCGTGACGAAGAGTCGTTCGAAGCCAGAGTCGTAGACGTTGACCATCGCGGCGTAGGCATGGAGCGATTCAGCACCGCTATGCGTGAAGCGCGGGTTCTTGGCCGCGTCAGCCAGCGCCGCCTTCAGGTCTTTCCGCTCTTCGTCCGACGCCTGAGTGCACTTGAGCGTCGGCCCCTCGCCCTTCACCAGCACCTCTTTGTGCGAGGCGACGCCGGAGATCGGCAGCTTACCGGTCGCGTTACAGACCGGCGCCTCGATGATGCCCGGCGGCACCGTGAAATCTTCCGGTACCGGATTGCCGTCCGGCGCGAGAAGCGTTTTGGCAAGAACGGGATCTTCGTGGACTTTGACC
>DASRSQ010000475.1:0-14849 GCA_035656475.1 Gemmataceae bacterium
TCACGCGAATCATCTCGCTGCGCCTGGCGCCGGTATGGGCGGCAAAGCACGCCAGCGGGTAGAGCCAAGGCATCGTCGCCTTCTGCTTGATGAAGCCGAGCAAGTCGGCGATCTCGGGAACGGTGAGATACACCGCATCCCAGAGTTCGGCGGCTTGCTTCTGCGAAAGTCCCGGGAGTCGTCGCTCGATTTCGGCGAATGTCTGAAACGGCGGCTTCTCATCCATTTTGGCGAATCGCAAGCCCTTGTTCGGGAATTTGCCCGCCAAGAGACCGAACTGCACACCCCAGTTCCAGCTGGTGCGAAGCGTGATGATTTCCTTCTTGATCGTGCCGGGGCTGAGCAGGCCTCGCATGCCTTTCATTCGGGCGCGGCGATCGACGTGATCTTGAAGCTTGGCCAGCGTCAGCGATCCGATCAGGAACTTGGCTCCAAGGGTGGCGATCCAGTGCTTGAAGTGCTGTCGCATGCCGGTGAGGGTGGTTTCCTCCAGCGTGCCATTGCCATGGACCTTCAGATACTCGTCCCGCAGATCGGCGAGAGTGAGGCTTTGCTGCTTCTCTTCCTGGACCTTCTCGGGCGCAGGCGGCTTGCCGTCGTACTCGATGAAGGTGGCGATGTCACAGCCGGCGGGAATCTCGATGAGATGCTGCTTGATGCGAAGGAGGAGGTAATCGACCCGGGCGGAAACCGCCTTGGCCTCGGACTCCTCGACCTCGCCGATGTTGTACCAGTGGCGTTTGCCCTGGTAGCGGAAGATGCAATTCCAGACGCCATTTCGTTCTTGCAGGGAAGCCATGGCTGCTCCTGATGAGCAACGCCACTGCCATGCGACCGAAGCCATGTCAGCAAAATGTCAGCAGCACTCACCTGCATTTCGTTTGTCAGCACTGCTGATTTTGCTAAATTCCCTGATTTTTATCAGGAATACCGAAGGTGGGACTTGAACCCACACGCCCTTGCGGGCACCGGATTTTGAGTCCGGCGCGTCTGCCATTCCGCCACTTCGGCTGATCCAAACAATCGGGCGCGGACGACACTAAAAACATTATCCTATTTCCAAATCCGGTGGCAAGCACCCACCAAATCGGGCCAGCAAGGGATCCCTTGCTGTTTTGCGGACCAATTCCTTGGCGACCGGACACGTGGTTTGCAGCGCCACCAAGTCGTGGATGCGCAGAGATGGTGCACCATTACGGAGCTTCCCATATTAGCCATCCGCAACATACTTCATCCGACGGATTTTTCCGATCTTTCAGAAAGCGCATTTCAGCTAGCGTGCAGTCTGGCGCTCGACTACGGTGCGTCCCTTCATGTTCTTCATGTCTCAATCGCATTTGAGGCGTATCAGCAGGAAAAGGTCTTTGCCACGCATTCTGACCAATATCTTGCCGCCGACTGGGAAAAGCTTGGCCGCTTGACGCGCGATGATATCGAGATCCAGTGGCACCTGGAGGAGGGAGACCCGGCAGAGCAGATTCTGAAGTTCGCCGCGGAGCTGAACTGCGATTTTATCGTCATGGCTTCGAATGGGAGAGCCTTTATCGGTCACTATTGGGCAGCGTTGCTGAAAGGGTGATCCGCGAAGCGGCCTGTCAAGTTGTCATCGTCAAGGGGTCGATAGTCACAGCAGATACAAGGCAGGAGCTTGCCGGACAGGAGCACGAAGGGATGGCTGATCTTGGCGCGCCGATTGCTAGTCTGCCAATGTCCTCAGCGATAGGTTTCAGCACACCAACGGCGCAAGGCGATGAACGGGCTGATTAAATTCTCCCTGGGCAACTGGTACGCGGTGGTTGTCGCGGTGCTTACTGTTGCCGTCCTTGGTTCGCTGGCCATTCTTTCCATTCCGATCGATATTTTGCCGGTAAATCAAAGTCCGGCCGTGCAGGTATTGACGTTCTACAACGGCATGCCGGCCGCCCTGGTCGAGAAGAATCTATCGAATCGGCTGGAGCGCTGGACGGGGCAATCGGCCGGCACCAAGAAGCAGGAATCGCGCTCGATCATTGGTGTGAGCATCGTCCGCAACTATTACGACGACGATGTCGATCCGAACGGCGCGTTGACGCAGGTGGTGTCGCTCACTTCGGTCGCGACTCCGTATCTACCGCCCGGGACGTTGCCGCCAATCGTGTTGCCTTTCGACCCGACCAGCACCACACCGATCTGTTTGATCGCGCTTGATAGCGAGAAGGAGTCGGAATCGGTCATTGCCGACGTGGGCCGGTTTGAAGTGCGCAACATGAGCATGAGCATTCGCGGCGTCGTCGCACCGGTGGTGTACGGCGGCAAGCAGCGAGCCGTGCTTGCGTTCATGGACCGCGACGCGATGGCCGCGCGCGGTCTGTCGTCACAGGACCTGCTCAATGCGGTGGATGCCTACAACGTATTTCTACCTGCTGGCGATCTGCGCCTGGGTACGATGGACTACTATCTCGATTCCAATGCCATGTATCGACTCGTCGATCAGATGTCAAACATCCCGGTGAAGACGGAGCAAGGTCGGACGGTGTTTCTCAAGGATGTTGCCGAGATACGAGACTCGCATTTACCGCAGATGAGTCTGGTTCGGGTGAATGGACGGCGTGAGGTATACGTGCCGATCTTTCGTCAAACGGGCGCGAGCACCTTGTCGGTGGTGAGCAATCTCAAGAAAAAGCTGCCGAGCATCGAATCGCGGCTATCTTACAACGACATCAAGCTCAAGATGGTGATGGACCAATCGGTGTATGTCAAGGAATCCATCTGGAGCCTGTTCGAGGAGGGGGCACTTGGCGCGGTGCTGTGCTCGCTGGTAATTCTGCTGTTTCTTGGCGAATGGCGCATGACGCTCATCGCGATCATCACCATTCCAATCGCGGTGCTGGCGTCCATTGTCGGGCTTCGCTATACGGGCAACACGATCAACGTCATGACGCTGGCGGGGCTGGCGCTGGCGCTTGGGCCGCTCGTGGACAATGCGATCGTCTGCCTGGAAAACACGCATCGGCATCTGGGACTGGGGACGCAGCCGGGCGAAGCCGCCAAGTATGGTACGACCGAGGTTGCCCTGCCGGCATTGGTGGCAACCTGCTGCACCCTTCTCGTGCTGGCTCCGCTGGCGCTCATGCCCGGCCTGGGCCGATTTCTGTTCCGTCCCATGGCCCTGGCGGTGACGTTTGCAATGGTCGCCGCTTTCCTGGTGTCGATGTCCTTCGTGCCGGCGATGTGTTCCCTGTGGCTGCGCGGCCTCAAGTCGGAAGTGGTACCACAGCATGGCGAGGATTACCAGCACCGCACGCCGCTCGAGATGCCGGCCAATCGACTGTGGATCCATCGGCTTTTTGCGCGATGGGAAGGCCTCCTTAATGCCGGCATCTCCCATTACATTGCGTCGCTCCTTGTGGCTCTTCGCCACCGATGGCTGGTGCTGGGGGGCGCGCTGGTGTGCCTGGTGGTCGTCGTGCTCGGACTGGGGTCACAATTGCGGCGCGAGTTCTTCCCGGAAGTGGATTCCGGCGCCTTTGAGATTTACCTCCGCGCCAAGTCCGGAACGCGCCTGGAAGAAACCGAGAAGCGCGTCGCGGCGGTCGAGCAACTCGTTCGGCAAACGATCGCCGGCGACCTCGAAATCGTCATCAGCGAGGTTGGCGTGGTCGCCGATTGGTCTGCCGCCTACACCCCGAACGCCGGACCCATGGACGCGGTGATCAAGGTTCAACTCGCTCCAGAGCGGACACGGTCGGCCCAGGCGTATGTCCATCAAATTCGTCAGCGACTGAATGCTCCTGATTGGCATGACCTCGAGTTCGGCTTCGATGCTGGCGGCATGATCCGTTCTGCCATGAACGAAGGAAAATCGACGCCGATCAACATTCAAATCACCGCGCGGGACGCAAAGCATGTTATGCCGATCGCCGAATCCATCCTGCAACAGGCGCGCGGGGTCCCCGGCGTTGTTGATGCCCGCATCGTGCAACGGCTCGACTATCCGCAGTACTTCATCGACATCGATCAGGCCAAGGCGGCGAGCCTCGGATTGAACCAGGTTGAGGTGATGAAAAACGTCATTGCAACACTCAATTCGAGCATCCAGTATCACAAGAAGAACTTCTGGATCGATCCCGTCACCACCAATCAGTATTACGTGGGTGTCTCGTACCGCGAAAAAGACATCGAATCGCTGGACAGCTTGCTAGACGTGATCATTACCAGTCCGTCGCAAAAGCAAGCGATTCCGCTGCGGAACGTGGCCACGCTGCGCAAGAACGCCGTCGCCAGCGAGGCGACGCATCGGGATTTGCAGAACACCGTCGACATAGTCATGAACATTCACGATCGAGACCTGGGACACGTCGCCGACGACATCACCAACATTCTTCAGCGCTTCGGCAGTTACGAGGGCAATCACGAATGGGCGACCTATGATCCGAAAACCGTCCACCAGGACACGCCGACCGTGCTGCCGGGCAGCCAAATTCGACTCAGCGGCGAGTATGCTCGCATGCAGGAGACGTTCCAGAATCTCGGGTTGGGCCTCGTCCTTGCCAGCATTCTGGTCTATTTCCTGATGGTCGCGCTTTTCAAGTCGTGGGTGGCGCCGCTGGTGATCGTGTCGGCGGTGCCGGTCGGGCTGGTCGGTGTCGTGTTGATGCTCTTCCTGACACGAACGGCGCTCAACGTGCAATCGCTGCTGGGCATCATCTTCATGGTCGGGATCGTTGTGTCCAACACGGTGCTGATGGTAGATTTCGCGCAACATCTGCGTCATGACGAAAAGCTGTTGCGCGTCGACGCCATCGTAAAAGCGGCCAGACTTCGCGTGCGCCCCGTCATCATGACGGGGCTGGCATCGTTCTTCGCCCTGCTGCCGATGGCGTTGAGCCTGGAGCGGGGCAGCGAGGCCAATGCTCCGCTGGGGCGAGCAGTGATTGGCGGTCTGCTTGCGGGGCTCGTCACCACGCTATTTGTCGTACCTTGTCTCTACACCATCTTGGGCCGCGAAGGCAAACTCTCTGCTCTCGACAGTCCAACGTCGAGCTGTGCATCGCACAGCTCGACGATAAGTGTGACAGAGTTACCCGATTATTGACCGGCCTTGGCATTGCGACGAAGAACGATCACGACGTGGCACCCCGTGGGCTGGTTGTTATCCCCCTCGAACCTGGCGGGACCTTGCAAGCGGCTTTCTTTTCCATCGGAAGTTGGCTGGAAGCGCTGGTCGGCTCCTTTCATCATGCCGAGGCAGAGATATTCCCGGGACGCAATGTAATGGCCGAAGTGCGTGTGGTGCCCTTTGGTCTGGCTCTTTTCCTCGGCGGACGTGTTGGCGCCGATTCGGTGGCGCGGATCATGTGATGCGGGCCGAATTGCAGCTTCCAGGGATGGGCGACGTCAATGATCGAAATACGCCGTCAGCTTTTCGGTCCGCCTCCCAGCTCGTAGCCGAGCGTCGCGAGAACGGCTGCAAATTGATCGCCAGCCTTCTGGGCCGCGGCACTGTCAACCTTGGCGGAGGCAATCGCGGAGTACCAGAAACGCTGCCGATCGCGGGGCGGCAGGTCTTTCGGGTTCAGCCCAAGCTCACGCACCGCATCCGGGTCCCAGCGCACCTTCTTCAGCCAGGAGGCAAGCTCGCGCCACGTGATGCCATTGCATACCACCGAACGATCGCTGGCAAGAACAATGCGCCGCCCGATCATGACATTCAGGAACCCAAGAAAATTGCCCTGCGTCTTCCCGCTGTCTTTGAGCAGGTCGATCAGGGTGGACAACGCATCCATTCGAGGCCCTCCGGCCTTGTCCTTTCGCAAGTTTTCGACCACTTCAGAGCGAATCGCACGATTTCACAGGGCGCTGGAGGCTAAACGATTGTGTATTATTGATGTCTGTTTAACTTGACTCTCTTGCCTATTTTAATCAAAATGCTTGTTTATTCCTATCGCAAATTTCACGGCCCCGATGGATTCTGCGCGGGTTTTGCAAATTTGTCAAAAAATCTGTATGTCCAATGCGAGGGAGAGCGGACATTTCCCGAACGGAAACAAGATTTCCCGCGGAAATAGTTGCCAGGAAGAAAACGTCCTTGCCAGGAGGGCATTTTTTTTATCCAATACCGTGTGATATTGGGGATTCTTTCGCCACTTTTTCAAGGAGGCACACATGTCCAGAACTACCACGACCGGAACTGCACCTCAGACTGGCAAGGCCCCGAACTCCCCGGCGCAGAATCAGTCCACCGTGCCGCAGGAAAAGGTCGCGAGCCGGGCTTACCAGAAATGGCTGCAAGGTGGCTGCAAGCACGGGTGCGACCAGCAGCACTGGTACGAAGCGGAACAGGAAATCCGCTCCGAAATGGCCCGTGCCGCCGGCCAGAAACGCTGATTCCACTCAGTTGACAATGCCTTCCCCGATTCCCGCGTCACACTACGCAGCCCATGCTTCGCGGTGTCGTGCGGGTTTTTCACTTTGACCAGGCGCTTTAACTAGCTGTACGGCTGTCAATAAGATTTCTCCGCATTTCTAGGCAATCAGTCGCCACTTTCCCGCACCACCCGCGCGCAGATGTTATGCTTGTGACATCGGTGCAAAAACGCCCTTCGAAGTTCGCCCATGGACACTGGTAAATGCTGAAGCGAAATCTCCTCGAGACCTCCGCTCCCCAACGCGAGTCCGTTCATCGATTGCTCGGGCAGGAACGCAACGAGCTCGCCGGACGCGTGTTCATCGACGGCTGGCGCGGCTTGCTGCTCGGCATCGCCGGCGGTCTCCTGGTCGGCACCATCGGCGCGCTCGATTACGTCACCGGCCCCGAATTGTCCTTCGCCATCTTCTATCTCATTCCCATCGCCATCGGCGCCTGGTTCGGCGGCTTCGCCCAGGGCATCCTGATCTCCGCCATCTGCGCCCTTAGCTGGCAGATCGTCGAGGCAGCCGAAGGCGCCAATGGCAACTCACTGATCCATCTGTGGAATGGCACCGCTCGCTTCGGCATCTTCGTCGTTACCTCGAGCTTGCTGTCACGCCTTCGACTGAGTCTGTATCTCGAAAAGAAACTTGCTCGCTCGGATCCGGTGACCGGCTCTGCCAATGGCCGCACCTTCTACGAAAGCGTCGCCCAGGCGGTCGAACGCGCCTTGCGCGCGGGGCAGCCGCTCACACTCGCCTATCTCGATCTCGACAACTTCAAATGGCTCAACGACAAGCTCGGCCATTCCGCCGGCGATGAAGCCCTCTGCGACCTGGTCCGCAGCATCCATAAGGACATCCGCGCCACCGACCTGCTTGCTCGACTCGGCGGCGACGAGTTCGCCCTGCTCCTGCCCGATTGCAACTCCGGCGACTCCCGCGTCCTGCTCGAACGCGTCCGCAGCAACTTCATCGCGGTGATGGAAAGCAAGGGCTGGCCTGTCACCCTCTCGATCGGTGCCACCACATTTCCCAAGCCATTGCGCGATGTCGATGCGATGGTCCGCTGTGTCGATGACCTGATGTACCGCGCCAAACAGGGCGGCCGCAACAGCATCGTGCACCAGGCGATCAACGAGCCGGGGGACGATCTCAGCACGATCGTCGAACGCCGGGCGACGGCACGCGTCGTGTGCGATCGGCCGGCCCGCGTTCGCTCCGAGGGAGAGGTGATCGGCGTCGACGAATATGCCCGCGTCCGCGACATTTCCGCCAGCGGCCTGTGCCTGCGTCTCGAGCGCCAGCTTCCCGAACAGACGCTGCTGGCTATCGAGCCGCTCCACGAATGCGGCGCCAAGACGCTGCTCGTGCGCGTCATGTGGTCCATCTGCGAGAACGGTATCTGGATGCACGAATGCGTCCTACCCAATCGGCTCAATTCTGACGAGTTGAAGCTGTGGATCAAGGAACAGACCGCCGAATCCATGCACGACTGTGCGTGATCAAGGCAAAAGTAAAAAGGAAAAAGGCAAAAGTAGAATCCACTTTGCCTTTTTCCTTTTACCTTGATTCTCTCCACATGCCGATACGCGTGCGTCGCAGCAAGAAATCTTCTGGATAGATCGCCATCTCTTCTTCGCGCTGCCAGCTCGCCTCACCGACCAGGTCGAACTCCTCCGGATGCAAGCGCGCGAACCCATTCGGCGTCGCCACGATCGCGCGCAGCACGTCGTCGACACGGTTGCCATAGCGATACAGCAGATGCGACGCCGAATGCGCCGTTTGCGGATGCTCGCGCTCGATGCGCGGCAGCGTCTTTGCCGCGAAAATGTCCCACGGCTCCGCCGGCGTCCCCTCGAGCGGCAATGATTGCGTGCGGCAGCGGCGCGGCTTGCCCAGGCGGCGGCCGATGGTGTCCACGATCGTTTCCGCCATGCTGCGGAACGTCGTGTACTTGCCGCCGAGCGCGATCCACAGGCCCGTCGGCGCCACATCCAGTCGAAACTCGCGCGACAGCGATGATGGCTCACCGGGACGCGAACGCATCAGCGGCCGCAATCCCGCGAAGCTGCCCATCACGTCGGCGCTTGCCAACGGCGGCGCGAAGTAGCGATTGTACCCCTCGAGCAGATACGCGATCTCCGCCGGCAGCACGTGCAACGCGTCCGCATCGGGAAAGGTGTCGGTGGTGCCGATCAGAGTCTTGCCGAGCCAGGGGATCACGAAGAACACCCGGCCGTCGCGCGGATGCAGCAGCGTGAACGCGTGCTGGAAGCCGAGCGAGCGGACGATGATGTGGACGCCCTTCGTCGGCTGCAAGTGTGGCCGATCGTTCCCGGCGAGCCGGCACACCGCATCGGCCCCCGGCCCAGCCGCGTTCAGCACCGCGCGACTGCGGATCACCAGCTCGCGGCCGCCGACATGATCGCGCACGCGCACGCCCGCAATCGTGCCATCCGGCATTTCGAAGCCGATTGCTTCCGTATAGTTGGCGAGCACGGCGCCATGACGCGAAGCTGTCTGCAGGACCGCGAGGCACAGACGAACATCGTCCATAAGGGCATCGTAATAACTCGCGCCGCCGGTCAGATCGGCGTCGGCGAGGCCGCGATAGGTATCGAGCAAGCGGCGGCGCGACATCGGCTGGCTGCGCGCAATATTGGCGCGACCCGCCAGCAAATCGTACAGCGTCAGGCCGAGCCGCCATTTCCAGCCAGGCACGCGCTGGCCGCGATAGAACGGCAAGACGAAGGGCAAGGGCCGGACCAGATGCGGCGCGTTGCGCAGGAGCAGGCCGCGTTCGTGCAGCGCTTCATGGACGAGATGCAGGTGGCCGTATTCGAGATAGCGCAGTCCGCCGTGGACGAGCTTGGAGGAGGCGCTGCTGGTGCCGGAGGCAAAGTCGCCGCGATCGATGAGGGCAACGCGCCAGCCGCGCGAAGCCGCGTCGAGCGCGACGCCGGCGCCGGTGATGCCGCTGCCGATGACGCACAGATCGAAGACGCCGTCAGTCAGGGCGTCAATGAGGCGTTTCATGCTCGATTAAATCAAGCAACGCCGCAGGCGTGTGCGGACGGCATTCGGCGTGTGGTCGCCGAGCACATTCGCGCACGCCTTCGGCGTTGCTGCTAGACGGTTGGTGCTGATGCCTCAGCGATTTTCAATATCGCGGTTCGACTTGCGCGACGCGGTCTTGATCTGGCCGCGCAGGTAGTCGAGGGCCATTTCGAGCTGGCGATCCTTGAACTGGGTCTTGGCTTCGCCGCCCGACGGCGCCGGGGAACCGCGTATGATCTCGCTGTCTCTCAAGTGATCGAAGAGATCGTTTTCCTCCTTCTTCGATAGCTTGACCTCGTAGCCCTTATTCGGCGTCACGCCCCATTCGTCTTCGTCGCGCCCCTTGGTGCTGGCCTTGTTGAGGTTGCGGCCGCTGGGACGCCAGAAGGTGGCGGTCGTCAGCTTGATGATGCTCTGGTTGTCGAACGGATGGATTGTCTGCACGCTTCCCTTGCCGAAGCTGCGCGAGCCCATGATGATGGCCCGGCCATGATCTTGCAAGCAGCCCGAGACGATTTCGCTCGCCGAGGCGCTGCCGGAGTTGATCAGGCAAACCATCGGGAACGTCGTGTAGCTACCGTCGGAGCGGCCGACGTACGAGGTCTCCGAGCCATCGCGATGGCGGATCGTGACGATCAGGCCGTCATCGATGAACAGGTCGGAGATCTTGATGGCGCTATCGAGCAGGCCACCCGGATTGAAACGCAAATCGAGGATGAACCCCTTGACCCCTTCCTTGGCGAGCTTCTTCATCACTTTTTCCAGCTCGGGGAAGGTGTCCTCGGAGAACTGCGTCAGGCGAACGTAGCAGATCTTGTTCTCGGGATCGATGACGTAGTTCCAGGTATCCTTGTCGGTGCGTTTGTAGCCGAGCACGCTTTCGACTTCAATGTCCTTGCGGACGAGCGTGAACTCGAGCGGGTTTTTCTCCCCTTCGCGCTCGACGATCAATTTGATCTTGGTGCCAGGCTTGCCCTTGATGAGCTTGACGGCGTCTTCGGTCGTCATGCCCTTGGTTGGCGTGGTGACGGGGGTATCGTACGGCTTGCCGGTCTTGGGATCGTTGGTGGAGACGATGCCGGTGATGATGTCGTCCGCCTTGAGGCCGGCCTTGTGCGCCGGGCTGCCGTAGATTGGCGTCACGACCTGCAACTCGTCGCGGGCCTCGTTGCGGCGAATCTGCACGCCGATGCCCTTGAACTTGCCGGAGGTATCGGTGCGGAAGCGTTCGACGACTTCGGGCGGAATATAGCCAGTGTGTCGGTCGCACTTGGCGAGCATGGCATCGAGCGAGTGGGTGATGTCCTGGCCCTTGCCGAGATCTTCGCGCTTGCCGAGATGCTGGCGGGCATCGGTGAGCAGCCGGAGCAGATCGACGTCCTTCATTTCCTTGACCTTGTCGAGGCGGTCCTTGAGATCGGACGGCACCTTTTCATCGACGCTCTTGTACAGGCCTTCGATGGCGTAGCCGACGAGCGGCGGCTTGGCCATTTCCTTGTAGTAGCTCTTGAGAACCAGGTTCGCGGCATGCATGACGGTGTAGGCATACTTGCTCGCGTCCTTCTCGCTCAGGACGGTTTCTTCGCCGATCTTCTTGCGTTCGGCTTCGAAACCGGCGACATCGAGTTTGCCATCGACGAGCTGTTGATACGCCTTGCGCAGGCTCTGCTGGGCCTCGAGCTTGGGCATGCGCGAGAGCAGGCTGTGTCCTTCCTCGACGATCTTCTTGTCGAGGTTCTTGTCCTTGGCAAGGGCGTCGAACTTTTGCAGGCGGGCGAGCCCGATCTTGCGGGCCTCGGGGTTGTAGCCGACGACGAAGTCGTTGGTCTGGCCTTCGACGACGCCGGCCTTCTGTTCCTTTTGTTCCTTGGTCTTGCCGGCGGCGCGGGCGAGATCGCCGAGGTGCTTGCGCATGTACTTGGCGAGTTCGCTGACGAAGATATTGCCGTCCCCTTCGAAGCCTTCGGAGTCGGCCTTGCCGTTGAGTCCATCGAGCAGGGCCTGGGCGAAGATACCGTGCTTGTCGAGATCGAGCGACGCCTTGCTCGGCGCGCCGGAGAAGAACACGACTCGGCTCTTGCGATGGTCCTTGGCCTCGTCCCCTTCGCCGGTGCTCAGGAAGACACGGAAGATGTTCGTCGTGTTGAGATCGGGAGCCTTCTCCTTGCCGATGTCGAAGCCCATGAAATTGACATCGACGAGGGCGAGGAATCGCTGGCTTTGCAGCTTGTCGATGGCCTGCTCGATGTCGCCGGACGCGACGGCATCCTTGGCGCGATCCTTGAACGTAGAATCGACGGCGAAGTAGCAGGAGCGTTCGCCGATGGGAGCGCCGTTGCCAAAGATGGCGAGGATGACGAGGTCGTCCTTCTTGGCGAATTTGTCGAGCCATTGCAGGGCCTTGAGGATGTTTTCGCGGGTGGCTTTTTCGCTGTAGTCCGCGCCGGCGATGGGGCCGGAACCGAGCAGCAGCTTGACATGATCCTTGTCGACGCCGAGGTAGTCCTTGGAAAGGTAATGCTTGACGAGGGCGGTGGCGTCGGCCTCGGCGTGCTGGCGCGGCTTGATCTGCGCGTCCGGATACTTGTCGATGCCGATGGCCACGATGTAGGGTTGCCCGGTGAATTCATCCGCCCGGACAGCGGGCGCGGCCAGTCCGCCCAGGATCAATAGCGCCAACAACCCGATACGCTTCAGCATATGCGCGGTCCTTTCCGACTCAGAAAATTGCCAGGGAAAATCGTGTGACCGGTCGGCCAGAAACGGACAGGGGAGGGCAAATGGAGACGGTGATCGTGCACGAGACAGCCCCCGATACCTTCCGGACGCAGCCATCACCACGGGACGATTGACATCGGTACATTCCAACCGATAGCCAGTTCATCCTAACCGAAAGACAAGAAATAGACAAACGGAGTTTTCTGAAAAGCCCGGCAAGATGGGAAAGCTGCTTCGCGCCCGCGAACATCATACCAACCCGAAGTGCCGAGCCAGGGTTTTCCACGCGGGGACACTGCGATCGAGACGAAGATTTCGCTGTCCAATCCCTCCGCAACGGTTAGGATGAATCCGTCCCAACCGGAGGATGTCATGACACGCGGATCATTGCTCGTTGCGCTACTCGCCGCAGGCGCCGTTCACGCCCAGGAACCGACCGTCCCCACCGAAACCATCAAGCTTTTCAATGGCAAGGACCTGACCGGTTTCACCACCTGGCTGCGCGACACCAAAAACGCTGACCCGCGCAAGGTCTTCTCCGCCAGGGATGGCGTCCTCCATGTTTCCGGCGACGGCTTCGGCTACGCCGCCACCGCCAAGGAATACCGCGACTATCATCTCACTCTAGAATTCAAGTGGGGCAAGAAGACCGACGGCGGCAAGTACGTCCGCAACTCCGGCATCCTGCTCAACGCCATCGGCCCCGATGGCGGCGCCGGCAAGGGGACCTGGATGTCCTGCATCGAATGTCAGCTCGCGCAGGGCTGCGTCGGCGATCTCATCGTGATTCGTGGCAACGACAAAGACGGCAAGCCAATCCCCGTCTCGCTCAAGGCCGAGACCGCGCTCGGCAGCGACAAACGGCCACGCTGGAAAGCCGGTGGCGAAGTCGTCACCTTCACCAACCGCCAGCTATGGTGGAACAAGCACGAAGCCGGGTTCAAGGAACTGCTCGATACCCGCGGCAAAGACGACCTCGAGAGCCCGCTAGGCCAATGGACCAAGGTCGAGTGCATCTGCAAGGGCAACACCATCGAGATCCGCGTCAACGGCGCCACCGTCAACAAGGCGTTCGACGTGTATCCCGCGGCGGGCAAGATTCTGCTGCAATCGGAAGGGTTCGAGATCTATTTTCGCAATGTCGAATTGAAGCCGATCCGGAAGTGAGCCGCAAGCGGCGAAAAAAAACGGGCCTCGATGGAGGCCCGTTTCGCGGTTACGTCAATTTCCTTACATGCCCAGCAGCAAGCTCGGCTCCCAGCCGACTCGCTCGGCGCTCGCGCGGAGCTTTTCGAGAGCGCGGTTCTGGATCTGGCGGACGCGCTCCTTGCTGATGCGGAGCAGGTGGCCGATCTGGCGGAGACTGTGCGTGCCGTTGCCCGTCAGGCCGAAGCGGAGGTCGAGAACCTTGCGTTCGCGCGGTCGGAGGTTTTCCATCAGGAAGCTGAGGGCCTCCTGGCGTTCGCTGTTCGTGCGAAGCGTCTGGCTCTCGTTGTCCGGCATCGCTTCGGTGAGCTTGAAATCGCTGTCGTCGTCGAGAACTGCGTTGAGGGAGACGGGAGCACGAGTCGCGGTCTGGAGGTGGGTCAGGTGTTCGAGGCTCGAGCCGGTGCGGGAGGCCAATTCCTGCGGGCTCGGAAGGTGCTGACCGCCATGGGCAAGGGCTTCGGATTCCTGCTGAAGCAGGCCGAGCTCCTGCAAGTGGTGCGGCGACGGGCTGACCAGGTGGCTCTGGCGGGCGACCGCGATCTGCAGCGTCTGCCGAATCCACCACGTCGCGTAGGTCGCGAGGCGAGTGCCATGGCTGACGTCGAAGCGGTCAATCGCCTGCATCAGGCCGCAGACGGCTTCCTGGAGAAGATCGCTGTAGCCGAGGGCGTGATGGCGGAAACGCTTGGCGACGTGGGCGGCCAGGCGGATGTTCGCCGACGCGAGACGGTGTTTACAGTGGATGTAGCGATCGTGGACCTTGCGGATGGCGGCGTGTTCACGGCATTCGGCATCACAGCAATCGCGAATGAACTGGGCCATCGGCCAGGGCTCGAGCACGGGGCGGTGCGAGCGCAGCTTGGGGAAATAACGGATCAGGTTCTTCACGAGCTCGCTCTTGCATTCCCAGAATGCGGCGAGAAGCTGGCGTTCTTCTTCGGGAGTGAGGAGGTCCGACGAGAAGATGGTCTGTGTGGTGTCGATGGCAATTCCAATAGGCTCCACAGGCGCCTTGGCCTGGCGCTTGGGTGTCTTCGTCTTCATGGCTGTGCTTCCCTTAATCGGAAAAAGAGGTTCTTTTCGAGCCACGTTGCGGGTGAGTCCAGGACGCCTTCCTAAATTCTCAAATAAGCCCCTTATTTGAAACTCAAAAGAAAAGCGACGAACCGCACGAGCGACAAGGCGCGTAAGTGGGAAGGCCGCAGCCCGACTTCAGCACGTGGTTCATGGAACCGCGTGAACATGAAGCAATCACCTCGCGCACCTTCGCGGTTTTTCAATGTTCCGGTTCTTACTCGGACTGAAAAATCGTGAGGCGAACGTCCTTGACCGTAACCGGCAGCTCCCGTGGATCAGGAGATGCCCCCTCGCCACGTCTGCGAGGAGCAAACTCTCTCGTTCTTCATTTCACGAACCATTGTAAACTGGATTTTTCGAGATTACAACTGTTTTTTGAAAAAAAGGTGAAAATGAAA
>DASRSQ010000476.1:0-3018 GCA_035656475.1 Gemmataceae bacterium
AGGCCGACACCGACTCCTGGCTGCGCATCCATCGCGAGGCCCATCAGCTCGGCCTGCGATCGAACGCCACCATGCTCTACGGCCACATCGAGAAGCCGATGCACCGCATCGATCACCTGTGCAAGCTGCGCGAGCTGCAAGACGAGACCGCCGGCTTCCAGACGCTGATCCCGCTCGCGTTTCATCCCGAGAACACGAAGCTCGGCATCGACCGCAAGCTGCAAAAAGCCAGCTCGATCATGGACCTGCGCATGATCGCGATTAGCCGGCTGATGCTCGATAATTTCCCACACATCAAGGCCTACTGGATCATGCTCGGCATCCCGACCGCCCAGATCGCGCTCAGCTACGGCGCCGACGACATCGACGGCACCGTCGTTCACGAAAAGATCTACCACGACGCCGGCAGCGACACGCCACAAGAGCTGACCGTGGCACAATTGCGCCGCCTGATCGAGGAAGCCGGCCGCGACCCGAAGGAACGCGACACGCTGTATAACGAGGTGATCCGTTCGGAGCGCGACTGGCAGACGGGCCGGCAGATCGCGTTGCCGGTGGTGGCGGTTTGAGCAAAGCCGAAGCACCGTCGGTCGCCTGCATGGCGTTCCTGGTACAATGCCGGCGGAGGTACACCATGCCGAAACCGCTGCTCTCCGCCCAAGAGTATCTTGCCCGCGAGCGCAAGGCGGCGTTCAAAAGCGAATTCTATCGCGGCGAAATGTTCGCGATGGCGGGGGCGAGTTGGAAGCACAACCTTATTACAGCCAACGTGGCATCTGAGACGCAACAGCAGCTCAAATCTGGCCTCTGCCGCGTCGTGGCGGGCGACATGCGCGTGAAAGTGGATCTCACCGGGTTGTACACCTATCCCGACGTCGTTGTGGTCTGTGAAGAGCCGCAATTCGAAGACAATATGTTCGACACATTGCTCAACCCGAGGGTGCTCACGGAAGTTCTCTCCGACTCAACGGAAAAGTACGATCGAGGCGAAAAGTTCAAGCACTATCGACAGATTGCCTCGCTCCAGGAAGTGATTCTTGTTTCGCAAGAGGAACCCTACGTGGAGCGGCACGTGCGCCAACCCAATGGCGACTGGCTCATGACCGAATTTCGCGGCCTGGACACAACGCTGTCATTCACCAGCATCGCCGTGAAGATCCCGCTCGCGGATATCTATCAAGGCGTGAAGTTTCCGAAAGATGCCGATCGCTAGCCACGCGTAGTTTGTTGCAATCGCCCGGCGTTTCGTTTAGCATGCGAGCTACCTCTCTTTTCGACTTCGAGGAAGCCGCCATGTGCCGTAAAGCCATTCTCCTGACTGCAGCACTCCTTTTCGCGGTGAGCGCACCCATCGAGGCGCAGGAACTGGATGGAAACTGGAAACTGACGCATCTGAGCGAGGGGACGACGGAGAGCACCGATTTCATCGTCAATCTCAAGACAGTGGACGGCAAGATCACGGGTAAGGTGGTTAACCGAAGCTACTCCAACGAGAAAGATCTCTTGATCTACCAGGACGGCGAATCCCTGCGCATCGAGGGCCCGCCGCGAACGGACAATTTCAACATGAAGTTTCAGGCGCTGATTCCCAAAACACCGCCAAAGCGATGGCTCGGCGCCTACACACGCGGCAAGTATACCTACCCCGCATGGCTTACTCCAGTGACCAAAGAAGATATTTCGCCGTTCGGAGAAAGAAGCACGCACATTTGTCCGCCGCTGCAGGAAGCGGCCCAGATCAAGAAGGACCTGGAGAAACAGGCACCGAAATCTGGATTCAAAAAGACTGCTGCAGAGAGGCTTGCCTACGAAAAGAAGAAAGCCGAAATTGCCGAGCTCGTCAAGAAGCAGACGGCGGTGCATTATCGGAAGGTGCTGGAGAAATTCCCGGAGGATCCGGGCCTGTTCTACGCGGTGCAGGGATTGTTTCGCTCGGCGAAAACGAACGGAGCAACGCTGGACGAAGTGAAGAACTGGGGTGCGGCGGCGGACAAGCTCGCCAAGGCGTATGGTCCGCGTTTCGAGGCCGGGTTCGCAGCCAACGCGGTGGAGGCACTCGATGGGCAGGACGCGTATGCCAGCGTCGCCGTCGATTACGCTCGCCGGGTCGAGCGGGCCTTGTCGCCGAAGGCGCCCTTACAGGAACAGATCGACGGATTGACGCCGTTGGCGCGGGTGTTGCGCAGCGCGGGCAAGGCGGAGGACGCCAAACCGGTTGAAGCGAAAATCGAAAAGATGGAAGGGCAGCTCGATCGCGACTATTTGGCGACGTTGCCGGCGGTCAAGCCGTTCGCGGGTCGCAAGGGCAAGAGCGATCGCGTGGTCCTTCTGGAGCAGTTCTTCCAGTTCGGAAGCGGTTCGGAGGATCTTGACCGGTCCTGCAGCCTGCTTCTGAAATCGTACCATCCAGGCGAGGTTGCCGTGGTGCAGTATCCAGTGGTGGACCGCGGGCCGCTCAGTTGTCCGGATGGCGCTGCCCGCTACAGCGATTACCGCAAGGCATATCCAGCGGAGTCGAAGCGTAGAGACATTGGCTTTCTTAACGGCCATCCCACGGCACGGTTTGGAGGTACGAAGGATTACGAAAAAACCTTCCAGGCGTTGCGCCAATCCATCGACCCGCTGCTGGAAGAGGACGCTGGCGCCAAGCTTGTCGCCAAAGCGACGCGCAACGGCGACAAGATTGATATCCAGATCGACGTCGCGCTCAAGCGAGCCGACGAGGACAAGAAACTTCGCATCGTGCTGGTGGAGCAATTCATTCGCTACCCGCGCCAGGCCTACCTCGGAAGCCCCGGCGCGCGCGTGCACCACCACATCGTGCGGGCATGCCCCGGCGGCGTCGCCGGCAAATCTCTCACCGATGCTGTCTCCAAACATTCCGTCTCGGTGGACACCGTCGAACTGCGCAAACAGCTCGCCAAATACATCGAGGATGGCCGCGTCCGGCTTCAAATGCCGACAGCAACGCTGCTCAAACTCGAGAATTTGCGCGTCATCGCCTTCGTGCAGGACGAC
>DASRSQ010000477.1:0-3597 GCA_035656475.1 Gemmataceae bacterium
CGGCGAATTGATGCCGCTCATTACCTCTGCCAATCTCTGCTGCGGTTTTCATGCGGGGAATGCGTCGATTGCCCTCGCCGCGCTCAAGTCGGCCCAGCGGCACGGCGTTCAGGTCGGGGCGCATCCGGGTTATGCCGATCGCGACAACTTTGGCCGGCGCGAGCTTGCCATGAAGGAAGAGGAGGTTTTCGAACTGTGCCTGTACCAGGTAGGAGCGCTTGCCGGGCTTGCCCAGGCTGCCAGTGTCCGGTTGCGCTACATCAAGCCGCACGGCGCGCTGTATAACCAGGCATGTCGGGAGGATGCGTATGCCCGCCCGATCATGGCCGCGGCCGAGATTCTGAAACTGCCGGTGATGGGATTGCCTGGCTCGCGCCTGGCGCTCCTGTGTCAGACCGGCGCGGGCTTCATAGCCGAGGGTTTTGCCGATCGACGCTATCAAGCCGACGGCAGCCTGGTAGCGCGCGATCGGCCGGATGCGTTTGTGCACGATGTCGATGAAGCCGTCGCCCAGGCGGAGCGGCTCATGCGCGATCATGGCATCCACACCCTCTGCGTGCACGGCGACAACCCCAAGGCACTCGAATTCGTCCGTGGCCTGCGCGCCGCCTTCGAACGTCACGGCATCGCCATTCGAGCTTTTGCATGAGCCTACTCGTCCTCGATCCCGGCATCGACTCGCGCATCGTCGATCTCGGCCGGCCGCGCACGCGCAGCTTGGGCGTCCCCGTCGGCGGCGCGGCGGATCGCCATTCGTTCCTGCTTGGCAACGCTCTCCTCGGCAACGCTGCGGACGCGCCGGCAATCGAGTTCGCGCTCAAAGGCCCGCGTTTGCGCGCTGACGCCGACGTTGGCTGCGTCGTCTTCGGCGCTCCGTTCGACATCTTCCGTGGCGATAATCGCATCGAAGCCGGCCGCACCTTCGCGCTACGCGCCGGCCAGGAGCTGCGCATCGGCGGCACCCCACGCGGCATGCGCGCGTATCTCTGTGTACGCGGCGGGTTCGAGGCTCCGACCATTCTCGCAAGCCGTAGCGGTCTAGAGCCGATTCGTGGCAACGACGTGCTGCGCTGTCCCACGAGCGCCATCGGTAGTCGCTGGTGCGCCGAGGTTCAATGCGATTTTGCGGCGGACGTGATAACGGTACACGCGCTCCCCGGACTGCAGGCGAGCTGGTTCGACGACGCCGACTTCTACGACCAGGAATTCACGGTGAGTCCTGCAAGCAACCGCATGGGCCTGCGGCTCAAGGGAGCGCCGCTGACGATGCCGAAGCGCGAGATGGTGTCCGAACCGGTCGCGCCCGGCGCCGTGCAGGTTACCAACGATGGCCAGTGCATCATCCTCGGCGTGGACGGCCAGACCATCGGCGGCTATCCGAAGATTGCGCATGTCATTGATGCCGACCTCGACTTGCTTGGACAAATGCGCCCCGGCCAGCGCGTTCGCTTTCTACGTTGCACGATCAGTGACGCCGTCGAGATGGATCGCACCGCACGTGCAGAACTGCGAAGATGGACGTTGCGGCTGGAAAACTCGTGAATCCTGGCTCCGCGCGACAGTGGGCTCGCGTTGCTCGGCCTACCTTGCAATTGCAAGCCAATCCATATCACAATCTGTGAAATCAAACGGATCGATCACCCGAGGAAACCATGGACAAAGTGCTGATTGCCCCCGCCGCGTTGATGGGGCTCCAGGCGGAATTCGCTACGGTTCTCCAACACGCCGGCTTCGAGCTCGTCTATCCCAAGAAAAAAGCCCAGATGGTCGAAAGCGAAGTGATCGAGCAGCTCGCCGACATTCGGGCCGTGGTCGCCGGCTCCGAGCCGTACACGCCGAACGTCTTCAAGGCGCATCCGCAGTTGCGCGTCATCGCTCGCGCTGGCGTCGGCTATGACGCCGTGGACACTACCGCCGCGACCGAGGCCGGCGTGGCGGTCACGATCGCGCCGGGGACCAATCAGGATTCGGTCGCCGAGCACACGTTCACGCTGATCCTCGCGATCGCCAAGAACCTGATCACGCAACATCGCGACACCTGCGCGCTCAAGTGGCCGCGCGGCACCAACTTGCCGTTGCGTGGCAAGACGCTCGGCATCGCGGGGCTGGGCCGCATCGGCAAGGCCGTCGCCCTGCGCGGCGAATGCTTCCGCATGAAGCTGCTCGCCTACGAGCCGTTCCCCGATCACGCCTTTGCCAAGGCTCACGACATCACGTTCGTCAGCCTTGACGAATTGCTCGCCCAGTCCGACTTCTTGACGCTGCACCTGCCGGTGACCAAGGAATCGAAGTACCTCATCAACAAGCAAACGCTGGCAAAGATGAAACCGAGCGCGTATCTGATCAACACCGCGCGCGGCCTGATCGTCAAAGAGGCCGACCTGATCGCGGCGCTGCAGGCGAAGAAGCTCGCGGGGGCCGGCCTTGACGTCTTCGAAGACGAGCCGCCGGCTGACAGCCCGCTGTTCCACATGGACAACGTGGTGGTGACGCCGCACGCCGCTGGCGTCGACTTGCAATCGCGCGACGACATGGCGCTGTCGGCGGCCCAGGCAATTGTGTCGCTGGCAACAGGCGACTGGCCGGCGGAAAAGGTCGTCAATCCGGAGGTGAAGCCGAAATATCGGTGGTGATCTCTGATTCAAGTGTTAAGTCCGGTTCAAATGTAATCGGAACACTAATCTTCACAAATCGGCACCAATCGAGGACAGGTATTCGATTAGTGTGGATTAGTGAAGATTAGTGTTCCGATTGCATTTTTCATTCGCAACGTCCTCGGCAATGATGTTATCGATTCTCTCTGTGGGCTCCGTGCTATCCAATCCTTTGTGGTTGGTCCCCCGTCAGTGGCCTGAAATCCGTCAGCGAGGGATCTTCAACGAGTGGCATGAATCTTGCGGCTTTTTCTGAGTGAGGGACCAAGTCTTGAGAAAGGAGGACGAACCATGTTTCCACTTATGAGACACCGGGCAAGACCGGCCAACGCAGTGACGCGACGATTCTCGGATCCGCTGGTGGCGCTGCGTGAGGAGATGGACGATCTCTTCGAGCGCTTCTTCGACACGGGTGTGCCTGCCGAGATGGCGGAGTTGCGTGACTGGACTGTGGAGGAAGGGGAGAAGGAAGTTGTGATGCGCCTGGAGTTGCCGGGGTTCGAATCGAAAGAAATCGAGCTCAGGGCAGAAAGCAACGTGATGGTTGTGAAGGCTGAACACACGGAGGCGGAGAAATCCGAAAACCGCAACGTGCGCCGTTACGAGTATCGCTTCATGATGCCGACGGGCACCGACACGAACGGTATCGCGGCCAGCTATCGCAACGGCATCCTGGAACTGCGTCTGCCTCGGTTGCCGGAAGCGCAGCCGAAGCGGATCGAAGTGAAATCGTAATTGCCTAAGTATTCCTCCTCACAAGTTGGGGAACAGTCAACTTGTGAGGAGAGGTTCTAAGGGGCGGCCGTGAGCCGCACCGTGAATGTAGTACCCTTGCCCAGTTCGCTAGACAGTTGTAACGAGCCCCTGTTCTTGTCGAGAATGGCTCGCGCGATGGCAAGGCCGAGACCCAGCCCGCGAGCTTTTGTCGAGAACAAGGGCTCCA
>DASRSQ010000478.1:0-4563 GCA_035656475.1 Gemmataceae bacterium
GGGCATCGCGGTCCCTTCAATGCCGTGGCGCAGCGTACGCAGCAAGTCGGCGCGGGCGGGCGGACGCACGCCAAGCGAATGCGGCACGGGAGCGCCTGGCTTGCTGTCCACCTGGCTGATCGACTGGAACTTGAAAAGGCCCGCGCGGAAATCGCGCGGATGCGGATTGATCCACTTCGCCGTCGGCCCGCGGCCATCGCCCGAGAGACCATGGCAATGCAGGCAATGCACGCGGTAGCGCTTGCTTCCCTCGGCAAGGGTACTGTCGTCGATCTTCAGGATCTTGACTGTTTCCGGATCCAGCCCGGCCACCTTCGGATTCGCCGGGGTGCCGAAGTTTTCCTCAAGGGCGTCTTCCAGTTCTTTCTGCTTGTTGAACTTGGTCGGATCACGCAAGAACTGGCCAGTCTTGATTTCCTCTGCCTTCGGATGGAAGGGGTTGCCCGGCTTGAAAATATCGTCCAGCGACATCAGCGGCAGCTGTCCGGGCGTATCGGGATCAAAGCGCTCGTCCCCCAGCTTGGCGGCTGCCGCCGGGGCCACAATGGGATCTTTGCGCGGCGGGTACTTGAGCGAGGTGGAATAGGTCGGGAATTGGTCGCTGCTGCAGCCAGTCATCGTCACCAGGAGAGCCGCGATGCCGATCGCAAAATACCGAGGGGAGAGCTTCATACGCCATCCTGCCGGAACTTAGTGAAATCCTGAACGAAGTTTTTTGTAGGCATGCGCAGCGCACTGTCAACCGTTGCGCGAAAATCAGTTGCGGAGATTGATGAGCGGAGTCATGGATGTCGAATATGCTTAACCTCGCCGGCAGATTCTTGTCGCCGACGCGGAACAACCACAGAGCCAACAGAGAGCACGGAGACCACCGAGAGCCACCGATAGAGGAATCTCCGTATTGCAATAAGATCGAAAATGTCAGAATAGCGTCCTCTGCATCGCCCTTTCGTGCTGTCGTGTTTTCGTGATCAAAAATGCATTTGGATCACGAAAGCACGAAATCACGAAAGGCGAGAGCGGAGATAGCGTCGTTGTGTCAGCGAATGCAAACTTAGTCGGCCCGAGATGAAATCGATGGAACACAAGAGCACGCAGGTACTGGATGCAGTCAAGCCCGAGCGGCTGCTGGAGAATGCGCGCAGGCTCATCGCCGTTCCGAGCCGGACCGGCGAGGCCAGAGGCGTGCTCGATTGCATGGCCGACATCGCCCGCGAGGAAGGGCTCAGCGTCGAGCGTCCGGTGGGCGGATATCCGCAGGCGCCGGCCGTCGCGATCCGCTGGGGCGCGAAGCAACCTGGCCGAACGCTGCAGTATAATGGCCACCTCGACACGGTCCACTTGCCGTTCGTGCCGCCGTCTGTCGATGGCGATCTGTTGCATGGCAGCGGCTCGTCCGACATGAAAGCGGGCGCGGCGGCGGCGCTCGAGGCATTGCTCGCGCTGCGCGATGCCGACGCGCTCGACCGCGGCGGCATTCTGCTCACCGCGCATGATCTCCATGAGACGCCATGGGGCGACGGCAGTCAGCTCAACGCGATGATCGCCGAGGGCTACGTCGGCGACGCGGTGCTTTTGCCGGAATATCTCAGCGAGGTGTTGCCGGTCATTGGTCGCGGCGGCTTCACGTGGAAGGTCAACATCCGCCGGCCTGGGCCGCCGATCCACGAGGTGATGCGTCCCGACGAGCCGAACGTGATCGCGGCCGGCGCCGAGTTGGTGCGGCGTCTGCTCGCGCGCGACGCCGAGCTGGCGCGCACCCGCGATCCGCTCGCAGGCTCGGCCAGCCTGTTCATCGGCCAAATTCACAGCGGCGAAATCTTCAATCAATATCCGCAGCATTGCATGCTGGAAGGGACGCGCCGCTGGCTGCCGGACACGAAGCGCGCTGATGTCGAAACGGAATTCCGCGCCCTGATCGATGACGTTGCTCGGGAGACCGGCGCCGCGATGGCGGCCGAACTGCACTTGATGCGCGATGCGTTCCTGCTCGATCTGGCTCATCCATTCGTCAGCGTCTTCAACGCAGCATACCACGCCACCGCCGGCCGCGACTTGCCGATCGGCGCCAAGCCATTCTGCGACGACGGCAACAGCTTCTGGTCGCTCGCCAACGTTCCCGCCATCACGCACGGCCCACGCGCCGGCGGCGCCCACACTCTCAACGAGTGGGTCTCCATCAGCGACCTCGCTCGCGTCGCTCGCCTGTACGCGCTCACTGCGCTGGAATTCTGCTGAATGAGCTGATGACGCGAACCTCGCTGACGCGTCGGGCTTGTGCAATGCTGGCGTTGATATGGCGCCTGCAACAATGATGAATCTTCCGTCATATTCCCACTTCGTCATATTTCCATGGCAATTGCTTGCGCAGCGCCGTTATCATGGAAATAGCCCCCACTTCTCGTAGGAGTCTGTCATGAAAGAGCGCGTCAAGATCTTCACGTTTATTACCGGGCACGGCGAACAGTTGCTGCAGCCGAAAGAGGAGGAACAAATCAACCAGTGGCTGGCAAGCGTGAACGGGCACGTTGAGCGGATTACCCAATCGGAGAGCGTACGTCAGGGCATCGGGCATCACATCACGGTGTCGGTCTGGTACGAGCCGCATGATGAAGCGGCGGACAAGATTTTGTGATTTATTCGCTTGCAACTGTTTTTTGGGCCAGTCATAATCGACACTTGTTGCCCGGGGTTGTACTCCACCTTGGGTAATACCATCCCCGACCGATCTCCCCTGTGCTCCTCCTTTACTGGATCGCATTCCTGTCCGGGAAGAGCGGACAACGCGTTTGTTCCTTTGTTGGCGCCCTGGGGGCAGTATTGGAGCTATTCTGATGACAGAGAAACCGCAGGGGGTTCAGGGAACGAAAAAGGTTCCGACCGGCAATCCTCCCGTCAAAAAGCCTGCTGGGAAGCCTGCGGAGATTGCGAAAGTCCACGGTAAGCTCGTCCGCAAGGACTCGCCCATTGGCGATACCGTGGACGGGCAGCTGCTGGAATCCAAGGAGATGTCCCCCGCCCGGGCTCTCGCCGACGCCAAGTCCAGGGCCAAGGCCGGCATTACCAGCCCGGTAGCCCAGGAAACGATCGCCAATGATCCGCCGGAGCAGGAGGCGCCGGCACAATCGTCGCGCCAGGCCACGGATGAGTCGGGCGCCAACAAGGCGGCAGCAAGCATGCTCGGCGATTACAAGCTCCTGAAAAAGCTCGGCCAGGGAGGCATGGGCGCGGTCTACAAGGCCCAACAAATCAGCCAGAATCGCGTCGTCGCACTCAAGGTCCTGGCCAAGGAACTCGCCAACAAGGGCACCTTCGTTGAACGCTTCAAGCGCGAAGCTCGCGCCATGCAGAAGCTCGACCACCCTAATGTCCTGCGCTGCTTCGACGTCGGCGAAGCAAAGGGCTTCCACTTCCTCTCGATGGAACTCGTCGATGGCGGCAGCGTCGAAGGCTGGCTCAAGAAGATGGGCCGCTTCTCCGTCGGCGATGCCCTGCACATTGTCCTCAAGACCTGCGAGGCGATGCAGCACGCCCACGACAAGACCATCATCCATCGCGACATCAAGCCCGATAACATCCTGCTCACGCGCGATGGCGTCATCAAGGTCGCCGACCTCGGGCTCGCCAAGGACACCGACGAAGACGTGTCGCTAACCAAGACCGGCGCCGGAGCGGGCACGCCGATCTACATGGCCCCCGAACAGGCCCGCGATGTCAAGCACGTTGATGTGCGGGTCGACATCTACGCCATCGGCGTCATGATGTACGTCTTCCTCACGGGCAAGGCCCCGTTCGAGGGGGCGACGCTGGTCGAGTTGATCGCAGCGAAGGAGAAGGGCAAGTTCGACCCGATGCGCCGGCACAACGACGAGGTCCCGAGCCGGCTCGACCTGATTGTCGACAAGATGATCGCCAAGGACCCGAAACAGCGTTACGCCAGCTGTCAGGAGATCATCGATCAGCTGGAGCCGTTGGGGCTGGCGAACGAGAGGCTGAGCTTTATCGAGATCGAGGAACAGCAAGCGACGCTGGTCCAGACCAAGGTCGCGATCAAACAGGCGGCCACGAAACTACCGCAGAAAGCCGCTCCCAAGCCGGCGGCCAAGACGAGTGCCCCGAGCAACAAGGCCGTCGGCGCCGCCACCAGCGTCGAGGCGGACGAGCCGGAACGCGACGTCTGGTACTGGAACATGGTCACGTCCGAGGGAAAGATCGTCAACAAGAAGCTCTCGACCGAACAGATCAAGGCGCTCATCAAGGCCGGCCATCTCGATCCGTCCGGCGAGATCAGCAAGACGATGAAGACGGGCTACCGCCCGGCTGGCACCTTCATGGAATTCCAGGGCGCGTTCAAGGCGCGCGAAGCCGCCACCAAGGCGAACATCAAGGGGGCCAGCTACAAGAACAAGATGCAGGATCTGCAGGCCGAGTACGACAGCCAGAAGCGCTGGGGCGGCCTGAAGCGATTCTTCTCCGGCGCCCTGGGCCGAGTTTTCGGCCTGCTCTGGATCGTCCTGATCCTCGGCGTCGTCGGCTTCGGTGGCTGGTTCGTGTGGACACGTT
>DASRSQ010000479.1:0-9781 GCA_035656475.1 Gemmataceae bacterium
ATAGCTTTCCGCTGGAGTGGCGCCGTTGATGAATTTTCCTTGAAAAAAGCAGAGCAGTGCGCCGAGCACCAGATTCCCGAGCATGATGCCCGGCAAATGGAAATTGAGGTACATCTCGGTGTCGAAAGGGATGATCTGGTCGAGCACCTCGGTATCGCCGTAGATCAGTTCATTGAATAGGTAGACGCCGCTCTTCTCGCGATGGGGTTTGCCGATTACAGGGACCGGATAGAGGATGGACGGGATGATCGTCGAACCAAGGTAGAATTGGTGATCCTGCTCGAGATGTTCGATGTGGTACGCGGGCAGTTGTGGGGCGGATGCATATACCTGCACGAATTCGATGTACGATTCCGATTCATCGCGACCTCGCGACGATGGCAGTTCGCCATCGTCGCTGGACCGGTAGGCGCCGAAAGCGAACGCGCATGCGAGAACGCCGGCGCCACCGATCGCGACGACTTTGAACGGGATCGGCCAGACGTGCGCCGAGAATGCCGCCGCCAGGCACACGAGCGGCGCCAGCATCGTGCCGCGGTTGTAGCTGAAATTGGCGACGATCAAGAGCAGCGCGACGCATGCCGTCACCGCGCCGACCAGCACCGTGCCGCGCGGCAGGCTCGACTGTCCGATCCACCAGCTCCACGTCAGCACGAGCGCGAAGCCGAGGAAATGCTTGAGGAAACTTGCCAAAGCGGTTGCCATCGTGGCGGACTCGGCAACCTCCACCCGATGGCTGGACGGCGTCGTTGCATATTCGATGAACGCGCCGATACTGCCGTGGTTCAGAAAGAACCCGACGATCCCAATGGCGAAGAACGGCAGAATCATGTATTGCGCCCCATCCCCCCCCGGTGTCGGTGGCGCGGGCGGATGCACGGCATTTGCGATTCCTCGGCTGAAGAATTGAAACGCCGCCGAGAACGACAGATATCCCGCGATGTGCACCAGGATGGCCGTGTCGATCGCGCTCTGGCCAGGCATATAAGGCAGTGTCCCCTGGCTGAAGTCGAAGAAGCCGATGATCACCGACACCAGCACGAGCTGCACGCCATAGAAGCCTTGTGCGATATTCGCCGGGCACAAGGGCAAATCCGCGCGCAGGCGGCATGCCGGCAGAAACGCCTGCACGAGAATGAACGCCGCGATTCCGAGCGCCAGGAGCGGATATTCCGCGCCATGCGGAGAGCACGCGAACGCGATCAGCGCAACCACGGTCGCCGCGATTACGACGATCGTGTGGCATGGCATCCAGGTGTCGTGCGTCTCATGCATCGGAATTCGCCGCGCGCCTCTTCATGAAATAAATCGCCGGCGCGATCAGCACCAGCGCGGTGGCTGCATAAGCAGCCAGGCTGCCGATCGCCATGCCCTGGTCGCGGTAATGCGGGATCAGCCACCACGACACAAGAGCGAGCGTCGCCGATAGCAGCACGTCGAGCAGGAAGCGTCCCAGCACCGCTCCCTGGCTGATCAGGATCTGGCCCAGGATGTTGTTCATGACAACCGCGATCGCCGAGGTCGCAAGGATCACCAGCGTCATCCGCCCGTCGCAATATTCGACGCCGAACAGTCTCATCGCCGGCGTTGCGAGCAGAGCGAGACCGGCTGACGGCACGATCACGACGGCGGCATTGATCCACAGGTTGACGCCGAACAGCCGGCGATACGCGCCGGCGTCGTTGTTGCCATGAAGGTTGCTGAGCAGGGACAGGATGAGCGGCGAGAAGGAGGCAGGCACAAAGAGCAGGACCTGTCGCCAGCGGTCTGCCGCGTTGAAGATGCCGAGCGCCGCATAGCCGTCGGGTTGGGCGACGAGCATGACGTTGCTGAACCACAGCGCCGCCATGGTGCAAACGCTCCCCGCCAGGCTGAAACCGCTGAATCGAAACATTCCCTTCAGATCGCGCCAAGCGGTCGCGCGATCGTGCCAGGCGGACGGTTGCCGGGGCAAGAGGCGCTGCAGGGCGGCGTGATTGGCGAGCACCGCGACGGCTTCGGTCACGACAAGAGCAATGACGCCGCCCAGGACGCCGCCGAACTGAATGCCCGCTATCAGGAGGAAGCAGAGTCCAGCCCCGCGGACGCAATTGAGAATCGCCGCGATACGGAAATCTCCGTAGCCGACGACGGCTCCGGTCTGGACGCCGTTGATGGTGCCGAAAAAGACCAGGAGCGTGGCGACGCGCAGCTCCGTCACGAGATGCGGCATGTTGAGGACGTTCGCCGCAACTGGTTCCGCAAACACGCACATGATGGCCGCGACCATCGCGCCGGAAGCGACGGCGATCGAAGTCGCCAGAGCGACACATCGGCTCGCGCGCAGTGGGTCGACCGAGCGAAACTCCGCGACGAATTTGGTTGCCGCCAGCCCGAGTCCGGCGCCGGCGAGGACGCCGAAGAGTCCCTGCGTGCTCTGGATCATCGCGACCTCGCCGAAGCCGCTGCTGCCCAGGATGCGCCCCGCGACCACGGAGCCGACCAGCGTAAGCCCGCGCGACACGACCGCGCCGAACAACGTCCAGAACGCTCCCAGCGCGAGGATGCGTCCCAGCGATGTCGCTGGCGGCGTTATTTCAGCCACTGGACTCTGCGGTACCATTGTTCCTCTTGTGGGTTAACAGATCCGATAGTATCACGATGAAACCTTCGGCGCACTGTGCGAATGCGGCCCGCGGAAGACGGTGTTCGCACTTGCATCCTGCCGCGACACGGTCGTCTGATATTCCGGCACGATTTGCTTGAACTTGCCGACGATCGCCACGGCGTTTGCGTTCAGCGCCTTCTCATTGAGGTCCTCGATCATCTCGCTGATCCACGCGTACTCCGGCGCCTTGACCTGGCCAATGAAGATGCGCGGATGCCGCGTCTTCAAGGCCTGCTCCTCGCCGAGCGACAGTTCTTCGAACAGCTTTTCGCCAGGCCGCAGGCCCGTGTACCGGATCGGTACGTCCTCGTGCGGCGTCAGCCCTGACAGGCGGATCAGGTCGCATGCCAGGTCGTAGATCTTGACCGGCTCGCCCATGTCGAGGATGAACAGCTCGCCCCCTTCCCCCATTGCGCCGGCCTGCAACACGAGCTGGCACGCTTCCGGAATCGTCATGAAATAGCGTTTCATCTCTGGATGCGTGACCGTGACAGGACCGCCCGCGGCGATCTGCTTTTGGAAAATCGGAATCACGCTCCCTGCCGAACCGAGCACGTTGCCGAAACGCACGGTCATGAAGAGCGTGCTGCTTTTCTGGGCGATCGATTGGATGAAAAGCTCCGCCACGCGCTTCGACACACCCATCACGCTCGTCGGGTTGACCGCTTTGTCGGTCGAGATCATCACGAAGCGCTCGACGTTCCAGGCATCCGCGAGCATCGCAATCATGCGGGTGCCGATGACGTTGTTCTTCACCGCTTCGCCGGGATTCCACTCCATCATCGGCACATGCTTGTGAGCGGCGGCGTGGAAGACAATCGGCGGCCGCCATTCCGCGAAGATCGCGTCCATCCGTGCCTCATCGCAAATGTCGGCAATGCACGGCACCACGTGCAGGTTCGGGAAGCTGTCCACCAGGGCCATGTGGATGTGGAACAGGCTGTTCTCGGCCTGTTCGACCAGCACAAGCGTTGCGGGCTCAAGGCGAGCGATGATCCGGCACAGTTCCGAGCCGATGCTGCCGCCGGCGCCGGTGACGAGGACCACTTGCTTCTTGATGATCTTCTGGACTTCGCCGATGTCGAGCTGGATCGGACTGCGGCGGAGCAGGTCTTCGATCGACACCTCGCGCAGCTTGGAGAGATTAAAGGTGCCGTCAACGATCTCGTGCAGCGGCGGAATGAGCTTGGTTCGCAAGCCTGCCGCCTCGCACAGCCGAGCGATGCGCGGCGTGGCTTTTTCCTGGGCGCTGGCGATGGTGATGATGACTTGGCGGACGCCGTATTTCTGCGTGATGATCTTGAGGTCGTCCGCGCCGCCGAGAACGGGACGTCCCTCGACGTAGATGCCGTGGAGGTGGTGATCGTCGTCGAGGAAGCCTACGAGATCGATGCCGTTGTCGGGACGTTGTCGCAGTTCCTTGGCGACGAGAGCGCCCGCTCGGCCGGCACCGTAGAGCAAGGTCGGCACCCGTTCCGTCGACTTCACCGTCGCCGCACCGCGTTCGCTCTTTTCGAAGAGGAGCCGAGTAATCGCACGCACGCCGACCATTGCGAGCAGGCTGAGGATGAGGTCGATCAGGACGACACCAACGGGGAGCACGAGAGCAGGGTGTTTCGCCCAGGTCCAGGGCAACCATGTTCGCACACCGATCCAGACCAGGAGCAGTACGCTGACCGCACTGAGCCAGGCCAGAATACCGAGCACGTCGCTAAGGCTCACGTGACGCCAGGACCACTTGAACTGGCCGGCACACCACAGCACAGTCATCTTCAACACGAGGATGATCGGCAGGTAGAGCAACATCACATCGACGAAAGTACCTGGCACATTCCCTTCGAAACGTAACAGGAAGGCGCCGAGGAAAGCAACGCCAAGCCCCAGAATGTCGACAGCCGCCTCGATTATTTGCCGCATCCCTCTCGCGCGAGTCATGATGATGCCTCTCCGTGTGCAAGTTCCAGGTTTCCGTAAGCGTTGCCGATGCCCAAATGAAAGGACCCGGCCTGACTCGACACTTTTTCAGAGTTCATGACGGCTCGATCCCGCAGGTCGGCCCAGCGTCCGAGACCGAAGCCGAGCGCGAGGCCCGCCATGGCACCGACGAGGAGCGCCAGCGACATGCTCGGCGCGACCTTCTTGCCGACCGCTGGTGTTTCGAGCAGTTCGATCTGATAACCGCCGACGCTGCGGACGAGGCTGATCTCGTTAAGACGTTTTGCCAACGCCTCGTAAAGTTTCTGATTCAGGGCGATGCCTGTTTGATAGGAATCGTTTTCGATCTCGTAGAAGGCCAACCGACGGGCCTCTTCCTGCTCGACCTGGAAGACGCGAGCAAGCAGTTCCTCGGACACTTTGTTGTACTCGAGCTTCTGCTTGAGGATCTGGAACTGCAAGGCGACCGGATCGATCGAAGCCTTCCCCGCGCCGTCCGCAGTGAGCGCGCCGCTCCAGGCTGACGCCGGCAACACAAGCAGCTTGCTTGCAACCTCGATGCGCTTTCGGATCGCGACCATTTCGGGATGCTTGGCGCCATGCATCTGCGACAGCTTGCGTTCCTCGAGCATCAACGGCAGCAACTGATCCTGCATGCTGACGCCGCGCTCGCGCGAGTCCTCGGCCGGATCGGGCCTGCGGGCGAACTCCGCCAGCATCGCCAGCACCGCCTCCTGACCACGTCCCTCCTTGATTGCCGTCTCGATCGAAGCGACCTGTCCCTCCAGTTCTACGCGCTGCAGCAACAGCGCCGAACGCTTGGTCTGGATGCTGTTGAGTCGTTGTTGCCGCAACTCGATTCCGTCCTTGCCGCGACTCATCAACGGCGCCTTCTCGCGGAACTTACGATACGCGGCCTCCTTCGCGGCCAACTCCTTGCCGATCGACTCCTTCTCCTTCATGATCAGTTCGAAGGTGTCCTCGCTCACCGACTGGTGTTTCTTGTCGGTGAACTCCTTGAACGCATCGATCATTCCCAGCAACACCGACTTACTCACCTCAGGGTCGCGGGCGCGGAAGCTCATCTTGTAGACCGTCGTCTGGCCCATTGGGCCACGCATTGCTGTCACGGCGAGATCTTGCTTGATCGCGTCCACGGCATCCATGTCCTCGCGGTTGGCGCAGATACCTTTCGTCTGAATCGCCCGATCGATCAGCATCGGACTTCTCAGCAGATCCTGCGGGGGCGTGACATGTTCTTCTATGGGTCGGGCGTCGATACCGGTCACCGGCTTCTTGATGATGGAGAGTTGCGCATTGGATTGATAGGTGCGTGGCATTGAGAAGCCGATGATGCCACTCACAACGATCCCGAAAATGACACAGGCAAAGATTAGCCCCTTGCGGCGCCATCCCAGGCTCAGCCAGCTATCGCCGCTCGTGGACGACGCGGCCGCGCCCACATCTGCAGCGCCACTGACGGAAATCGCCATACATCGCCTCCTTTCGCGGCAAGAAAATGCCCGGTCCGTCGTTCAGGGGGTTAATGCGAGCAGCGACCGATGACTACAGGAAGTCAGGTCTTGCGATTCGGCCAAGATAACGCCGCGCGGGGACGGTTCAACACGCGCCGACCCCGCAGCGTAACGTGACGTTGACAAAACGAGAGAGACTATGGGATTGGCCTTCACCTCGGTCCTGGTGACACCGAGGGCAAATGATCGCCAACTGGGACAAACGTGTCAGAAAGCCAATCCTGGGGGTGAGAGAAAGGTGGGGACACCGGAATCATCTCCCAAAGCGGGGAACTTGCCAAAAAACGTGAGGATACCGACCGATCCGTGATCAGTTGGCGGGATTACCACTGCCACGTAGTATTGACGCTCGAACTGCCAAAAGGTTCCGCAGTTGCTTGACAATTCATAATTCGTGTGCTTCTTTCGCCGGCATTGTGCCATTTATCCACTGCGAATAGCACAACCCGTCTGCGGCAATGAAGAAGTGGGATCAAATGCGGCCATTACCGTAGCCGTCCGATGGCCAGATGGAGATGCAAGCGCGTTTCAAGATACAGCGCATGCGGGAGATGGTAAGTGCATGAAAAAAGCCGGGCGTCTTGCCAGGTCGCTTCGTTCTCAAAGCGTCCCACTGAGTAGCTTGGCGCGCGCTCCAAGGCCTTGATCACGAACCGCGGCCAAGGACACTCAGCCCACCGCCTGCTTGCGGCGATACCAACCGTAAGCCGCGCCGCCGATGGCCATGATCCCCAAGAGCGTGAGGCTGGCAGGTTCGGGGACCGCGGCTGCCTCACCAAATACCTTGGCTTCGCCGATTTGGTAGTACCTCGTTTCGCCGCCATAGGTGGTCAGGATCTGAATATCCACCTTACTCGTTGCTAGGCCCTCCAACATTGAACCGGTCAGATCGATCCTGTCATTAATTGCTACGCCGTTGGCGAAGTTCACTGGTCCGAAACCGATGGTCGAGAAAACCTCGCTCGTGCCGTTGATAGTAACCTTGACGCTATCGATGTTTCCGGGAATGGAGTTGCCGTCATTGAATCCATAAAGCTCAATCGTGGCGACGTTGTACGGGCCACCGCTGAGGTAAAGCGTCGTTACCGCGTTGTCCGAGGTGTAATAAAGTTGGGAGTCATATGCGCTAGTTGGCAGGAGGCCATCGTTGATGGTGCCCAGCGTCCCACCAGAGAAAGCGTAGGTCCCATCCCCGTTGGGAGTGACGGTCCCATTGTAGTAGTTGCTCCACCCACCGAAGCCGGATTGGCGACCACGGTCAATGTCGTAGCCGGAAACCGTAATCGGCGCTCCATGGACTCGGCCGCTCAAGGTGACGAATAGTCCTACTAACGCCACCCACACTATTGTGCGTGTCATCTCAATCATTGGGGCCCCATGAGTGTAAGTAGAAACTCCGAATTATGACGCTCGAGCTACGATAAGGTTCCCTTACGTTTCCATATTTTGAGAATCTCTTGATGTGAACCCCGCCAGTTGCCGGCGCCCATCACCCGCTCGCCGCCCGGCTGCTTCGCACCGTACTGCTTGCCCATTATCGACGCAGTCGAGAAGTAGTCGTCGCGCGGTCTGTCGGGGAACTCCAGCAGCTCCCCCTCCCACGCGGGTCAGCCGGCACACTGCTGGTTAATCTGCTGTCCGCCCCCGTTCACCTGCTGGGCATTTCCATCCCGTTGATCTGGTCGGGCGGTCGCTGAAGAATCCAAAATGTGAACTCCGCCGGCGCCCGGCACTGGCCTCGCACCACCTCGACGGCATCACGGGGAACGTAGGTTTTTTGAAGGCGGGTCGGGTCTTCGGGATTGTCCGCGTTGCGCTGGTGCTGGTCGATCCGCGTGCCGCCGACCGCTCCGTTGATGAGGCAGATCGGCATCTTGTGGGTTTCGATCAGCCGTCGGCCGAGTTCCATGCCCCAGTTGCCGACTTGAAACTTCCCGTCCTGGCGGCTGCGATGTACCGCCTGGCCCCAGCGGCAGACGCCTTCGGATTGGTAGACATGCTGCCAAAGGTGCGCAGCCATTCGCTCCGGTAGGTCGGATCTTCCTTGCCGAAATCGGTCGCCACCGCGTTCGATTGGCCGTTGATCAGGTAGACATCGCCGCATACGAGGTCCGAGGCACGGTAAAGGACTGCCTCCGCGTCGCCGGTCCTGCTGCCGAATTCGACTCGATACTTGATAAGGCCCGGCTTCAATTTCACCGCAAACGCATACGCACAGTCCGGTCCGGGCTTCTGGCTCGTGCTGCTGAATGGCTGGTCGTCCGCGAAGACTCTCAGGAAGACCGTGTCGGCCGGGCCGGCGAGCGTTCCGTTGCAGACGAGCATCCCCTCATTCTTGTCGTCTCGCGCATAGAACTGGCCATCGACGGGTTTCTCGTCCTTCCCTGGAATGCGATAAACCCAGGCGTCCTTGGCCGGTTCCGTCACCGCGATCGTGACGGACTTCACGGTGGGAGTTCCGCCGTTGTCGATCGCCGCCGTCACGGTCAAGGGGCCGCTGTTGAGGGCACGCCTGAGGATGAGCTTGTCCGACTTCGCCTCCTTGATGGTGGCGAGATTGCGGACGGTCCAGGTGACGTTCAACTTGCTTGCACCCTTGGCCCGCATCGCATCCAGGTTGGCCAACTGCGGGACAACCTCGATCTCGTCCGCCCGTCCCACGCGGACGGGGCCTTGAGCGTGAATTCCGGTTCTGGAATATCATCCGTGGCCTTTATTCGAACTTCCTTCGTCTTTGTCTCTGTTGGGTGGACTGCCTTGAAGCGAAGCACGGCGGTCTGGTTTCCGACCACACGGCCAGCGTCGAACGAGTAAGCAAGTCGATCGGTGGCCACAACCGTTTCTTTGCCGTTCCGTAGGACACTCCACGACACTCGCTGCGCCCCACCCGCCTTGGCGACGAACACCCTGCTCGACGCTTCGGTCAGCGTGACGTCGGTCTCCGTCAGTCCGAAATCGTTGCCCGGTCGGACGACAGAGCCGACGAGCGTTTGGAGCGGCTTTTGGTTCTCGTACTGCAATTTGATCCAGTCAGCCGAGCGCGTAACATTCGAGACCCGCACTTCGTCGATATCGCCGACGAAGTTGTAGATGCCGTACCAGCCGCCGATCCACAGCCGGGCCGGGCTCTTGATCGCGAGGGGCGATCCGCGGACCGTGGAGACGGTGTCCAGCACGCCGTTCACGTAGATGCGGGAATTGCCCTTTTGATAGGTGTGGGCGACATGCACCCACTCCGACAGAGGAATCGACTTCTTGCCGTTCACGTTCGCGTCGGAGAAGTAGCAGTCCATGCTGATATGGGGAGGGCTGCGATAGCCCATGACCACCTTTCCCTGCGCGTGCTCATTGCCCCAGGCGACGACGTTGACGTTGGGCGTCAAAGGCCGAAACCACACCTCGGTAGTGTGTGGGCTCGCACCGGTTGGATAGTCTGCGATTTTGTCGCCACCGAAGATACCCTTTCCCCCGGGCAAGTGCCTGGCCGGACCGATGACGCCAGCGACGGGCGAGGTGCCGGTGTCCACCGAAGCAAGCGTGCCGACCTCATCCTTCACCGGCCCACTCATGTGCCAGACGCTGAGATAGCCGTTCGACGCATTGAAAACAGCCTTGCCGTCAGACGTTGGGTTGGCGTCGGCTTTTCCCCAGTGGAGCTTAAGTT